>VAZL01000406.1 GCA_005883445.1 Alphaproteobacteria bacterium
CAGCATCCGCGCAAGTGCCGATGTCGCCGTTCACCGCGACCGGAATTGAAACGCTGTCCTTGACGGCGCGCACCGCCACCCAATCGGCGCGGCCGTTGTAAAACTGGCAGCGCGTTCGCCCGTGCACGGTGATCAGACGCACGCCCGCGTCTTGCGCACGGCGCGCGAGCTCGGGCGCATTGATGGTGCGATCGTCCCACCCCAGCCGCATCTTCAGCGTTACCGGCACGCACACCGCGGCGATGGTGGCATCGATCAATGACAGGGCGTGGTCGAGATCGCGCATCAGCGCGGAGCCCGATTGCCCGCCGGTCACGTGCCGCGCCGGACAGCCCATATTGATGTCGATGATGGCAGCGCCGCAGGCCTCGGCGATACGCGCGGCCTCCCCCATCCAGCGCGCCTCGCAGCCGGCCAACTGCACCACGTGTGTGCGCAAACCTCGGCCCTCAACGCGCAGCCGCGCGTCGGGGCGGCCCTCGGCGAGCGCCGCACTCGCCGTCATTTCGGAGACCACCAAGCCCGCCCCAAGGTCAGCCGCGAGGCGCCGAAACGGGGCGTCGGTTACTCCCGACATCGGCGCCAAAATCACCGGGTTCGGCAGCGTGATATTGCCGATGACGACCGGCCGGAGGCGGGAAAAAGGCACCACTGGAGGCACTTAGCGTCCTTGCACACGAATTAGGCGTTATTTTCGAGCTGCATAGAGTTTAGCCAATCCGGGTAAATGCGCAAGTGCTGCACTGCAAAAATCCCCATCTTGATCCGGGCGGCGCGCGGTCGAATGAAATGGAGTTTGCGGCCCGGCCGGGACGCGCTAAGCCAAGATGCGACGTCGTTTTTCGGATCGAGCGGATGGCAGGGAAGGTCGCAGCCGTGGTCGTGGCAGCGGGCCGCGGGTTGCGCGCGGGCGGGGATTTGCCCAAGCAATACCGCCATGTCCTAGGCGAGCCGGTGATCCGCTCGAGCCTCGCCCTCTTCGCTCGGCATGATGCGATCTCCTTCGTGCAGCCGGTGATCCATCCCGATGACGCCGCCCTGTTCCAGGCGGCGAGCGTCGGCCTCGATCTGTTGCCGCCGGTGGACGGGGGAGCATTGCGGCAAGCCTCCGTGCGTGCCGGCCTCGAGGCATTGCAGGCTCACGCTCCCGACCTCGTGCTGGTGCACGATGCGGCCCGGCCGTTCGCGTCCCCTGCCCTCGTTACGCGGGCGATCGCCGCCGCACGCGCGAGTCGCGCGGCCGTCCCCGTCATCGGCGTGGCTGACACCGTCAAAACCGTCGATGCAACAGGCTGCGTGACCGACACGATCGACCGGGCGCGCGTGCGCTTGGTGCAGACCCCGCAAGCTTTCGGTTTTGCCGCCCTGCTGGAGGCGCATCGCCGGGCGAAAGCAGCGGGTCGCGACGATTTCAGCGATGACGCCGCGCTCGCCGAATGGACAGGCGTCAAGGTCGGCACGTTCGAGGGTGAAGCCGCAAACGTCAAGCTCACCACGGACGACGATTTCGTCCGTGCCGAGACCACCAGGCTCGCAGCCTTGGGCGATGTGCGCACCGGTTTCGGCTTCGATGTTCACCAATTCGGGGAAGGCGATCATGTCGTGCTCGGCGGGGTGCGCATCTCCCATCGGCGTGGGCTGTCCGGACATTCCGACGCCGACGTTGTTCTTCACGCCCTCGTGGACGCCATCCTCGGAGCGCTCGCCGACGGCGACATCGGCGTGCATTTCCCTCCGACCGATCCGCAGTGGCGCGGCGCCTCCTCCGATCGGTTCTTGGCCTTCGCGGTCGAGCGCGTGCGCGCGCGGGATGGGCGCATCGCCCATCTCGACGTCACCATCGTGTGCGAGGCGCCGCGCATCGGCCCTCACCGCGACGCGATGCGTGCCCGCATCGCTGAGATCGCCGGCATTGCGATCGAGCGTGTCGGCGTGAAGGCGACCACGAGTGAAAAAATGGGATTTACCGGCCGCGGTGAAGGCCTGGCGGCGTTCGCCAACGCGACCGTGCGACTGCCGTGGAGAGAGCGGCTCTAAATGGCGGATCAGGAGCTGAGTGAAGCGGCGCGCGCGCTGCTCGACCTCTGTCGCGGCAAGAGACTCACGCTCGCCGCGGCGGAATCGTGCACCGGCGGCCTCCTGGCGGCGACGCTGACCGAGATACCGGGCTCGTCTGACGTGTTCGAGCGCGGCTTCGTCACTTATAGCAACGAAGCCAAACGCGCCATGCTCGGCGTTACGCCGATGACGCTGGCGGGGCATGGCGCGGTGAGTCGCGAGACCGCCGAAGCCATGGCGACGGGGGTGCTCGCGCATGCGCCGGTCGATCTTGCGGTATCGATCACCGGGATCGCCGGACCGGGCGGCGCGGTACCCGGCAAGCCGGTCGGGCTCGTGTATCTCGCCGCCGCCTCGCGCAGCGGCCGACTGATTGCGCACGAGCGCCAATACGGCGACATCGGACGCGCCCAAGTGCGCCGCGCCTGCGTCATCGAGGCGCTGGCAATGCTGGGCGAACTCGCCGCGAGCGAACGGGCCAAGCCGCCAAGCGCGTCAGGCTGAAATGCGTTCGTGCGGGCTAAACTGCGCGGCAATCGGCGTCCAAGCCTTTCCACAGAAGGCCACATTGGCCACTCACCGTGCGTAGACTATGTCGGCCCGCCGCTCGAAGGCCGCGGCAAAGCGGCGGAAGGCGGCGTCGAACATCGCGCCCATCAGCAGGCTCAGCGTCCGGCTCTTGAACTCATACGAAATGAAAAATTCCACCCGGCAGGTTTGCTCGCCGGTTGGGTGAAAGATCCAGCGGTTTTCGAGCCTGCTGAAGGGGCCTTGGAGATACTCGACCAGGATGTGCAAGTTTGGCCGGTCGAGCGTGACCCGGCTGGTGAAGGTCTCGCGAACGAACTTATAGGCAACCGTCATGTCGGCGACGAGGACCTCGACGCCTTCCGGCTCGGGGATACGCTGGCGGACCTTGAGCGAGCGGCACAGCGGCACGAATTCCGGATAGCGCTCCACGTCGGCCACGAGATCGAACATGTGAGCGGCGGAGTGCCGCACCCGGCGCGTGGTAGAGAATTCGGGCATCAACTCCTTCCCGACATTGCGAGGAACGGGATCAAGGGCAGCCCCAATCGTGCGGCCGGGCGCCGCGTCAATATCGCCTTACCCGCGCCGGCGCAGCCGACGGCCGTCACGCGGCGCATTGATCCGTCAGGTGCGCGCGAGCTTGGCATCGCGAGCCGCCTTGAGCCGCGCGAAATCCTCGCCCGCATGGTGCGAGGAGCGCGTGAGCGGCGAGGAGGAGACCATCAGAAACCCCTTGGCGTAGGCGATGGTCTCGTAGGCCTTGAACTCTTCGGGCGGCACGAAGCGCACGACCGGATGGTGCTTGCGGGTCGGCTGCAGGTACTGGCCGATGGTGAGGAAGTCGACGTCGGCGGCGCGCAGGTCGTCCATGAGCTGGAGAATTTCATTCCGCTCCTCGCCGAGCCCGACCATGATGCCGGACTTGCTGAACATCGCGGGGTCGAGCTCCTTGATCCGCTGCAGCAGGCGGATCGAGGCGAAGTAACGCGCGCCGGGTCGCACGGTGAGATACTTCGAAGGCACGGTCTCGAGGTTGTGGTTGAACACGTCGGGCCTTGCCGCCGCCACCGTCTCGACCGCGCCTTCCTTGCGCAGAAAATCGGGCGTGAGCACTTCGATCGTCGTGATTGGACAGCGCGCGCGGATCGCGCGAATGACCGCGGCAAAGTGGGCGGCGCCGCCGTCATCGAGATCGTCGCGATCGACCGAAGTCACGACCACATGCTTGAGGCCGAGCTTTGCCGTCGCTTCGGCGACCCGTCCGGGCTCGGCGCCATCGAGCGGGCCAGGCAAGCCGGTTTTGACGTTGCAGAAAGCGCAGGCGCGCGTGCAGATATCGCCCATCAACATGAAGGTCGCGTGCTTCTTGTCCCAGCACTCGCCGATATTGGGGCACCCGGCTTCCTCGCAGACGGTATGCAAGCCGTTCGCACGCACGATCGCGCGCGTCTCGCCGTAGCCTCTGGAAACCGGCGCTTTGACCCTGATCCAATCGGGCTTTTTCAACGCAGGTGCGTCCGGCCGATGCGCCTTCTCCGGATGGCGCGCTCTGCTGCTGGCGTCGAGAACGACGGTCATGGAAGCTCCGGAACTTACTTACGGATCGGCCGCATCCGACGCAAGCGGCATCAATGCCTGCAAGGGCGCCGGGATTGGCGGCCGCTTCCGGCGAGATGCGCCGGTGCTGGTTGTGCCGCAATAGCCCTGAACTATGCGACGGCACGCAGCGCACAAGAATTTGCAGTGGCGACACACAGTTGTGATGACCGTCGGCTGGCCCATGGAGGCGGCCGAGGCCATATTTGCGGCCGACGTAGGGACTCGATGGAGGACTCAATGCCGGCCGCCAACATCAACAGGACAGCACTCTCGCTGGGATTAATCGCCTCGGCGTTGGGTCTGGGATTGCTCGTCACCTCGCCCGCCGATGCGCGGACCAGGTACCTCCCCC
This sequence comes from Alphaproteobacteria bacterium, assembly GCA_005883445.1. Taxonomy (GTDB): domain Bacteria; phylum Pseudomonadota; class Alphaproteobacteria; order Rhizobiales; family Xanthobacteraceae; genus VAZQ01. Next base: position 4,541 of record VAZL01000406.1, read on the forward strand.
AGCGCACACACGGGCAGCAGGTCCCCGCCTTCACGCAGTGGTCCTACGGCACGCCGGGGGTGTACCGGAACACCCCGCCGGGCAATGTGGTCTGTTGGACGACCTGCGGTCACCCCGGATCGATCGTGATGGGCGCCGACCCCGATCCATTCATCCGTCAGCAGATCCTGCGCGATGCAAGCGGCTTCTTCGGCGGCGGCGGGAGATAAAAACGCCCCGTTCAGCGGTGCGGGCACCCTGTAGTTTCTCTCCGAGTGCTCCGATTGAGTCGAGTTTAGCCGGGACGGAGGATGATCACATGAAGGCGAGATGGCGCGGTCAGGTCATCGCGGAGAGCGGTCGAACCCTCGAAGTGCAGGGCTACCGGTATTTCCCGCGGGAATCGGTCCGGATGGATCTGCTGCAGCTGGCTCCAAAGACGACGAGCGATCTGGCCTGCCCGCACGGAGTCCAGTTCTACGACGTCACGGCGGACGCCGCACGCAGCGAACGGGCCGCCTGGTCGTACGAGGCGCCGCGCGCCGCGATGAAGCAGGTCGATCACTGGATCGGCTTCTGGAACGATGTCGAGATCGAGTGAGCGGACCAAGCCGACCTTCCTCAGCGAACCGGCGCGGCACTGAAATCGCCGACACATAGTGCTTCAGCGCGAGGTCCCACGACCCTCTTGACTCGTGTAACGAGAATCTTCCAGAAAAACGTATTCACCGAAACTACGCCAGCCGCCCGGACGGGACACCGCGCCGGGCTTTTTGTTGCGCGAAGGCATGTCGCGGCCGCGGCCAGGCGCCAGCGCACCGTCGTGGGGGGGATCGCGATGCAAACCGCCGGTTGTAGAAACGACCGGCCATTGTTTCCGGCCTGTTATTTACAATGAAAATACCTACCACAGCGTGTGGACGCGCAAACGACCCGCCGAGGTCCCGGCACTTAAACCTTCCCGTCATGCCCCGCGAGGACCCCATGGCGGGCGATCCAAAGTCGTAGCCCGGATGAACGCCAGCGGAATCCCGGCACCCGCATTTCGCCATAGCGCGTCCTCAAGGGCGTTCACGCCCGTCCATAGCCCGCGAAGACGGG
>VAZL01000917.1 GCA_005883445.1 Alphaproteobacteria bacterium
AAAGCATTCGCCAAGCCGAGCGAGAGCTTCAGGTAACGATCGATACCATTCCGGCATTGGCGGCGAGATATCGACGCGACGGCTCGCTCGATTTCGTGAATCGGACCTGGCGAACCTATACCGGCCTTTCCCAGGACAGCTTGCACGGACAACGCTGGGGAGTCGCGATCCATCCGGATGACTTCCCGCTGGTCGAAGCCGCCTGGCGCGCTCACCTGCCAACCGGCCAGCCGTTCGACATCGAGCAGCGCTTGCGGCGAGCCGACGGCGAATACCGCTGCCACTTCGTGCGCCGCGTACCGCTTCGCAACGAGGACGGAGAGGTGATCCGATGGTATGGCGTGGGCCACGACATCGAGGACCAGAAGCGGGCCGAGCGGGCGCTACAGCGCAGCGAGACGTATTTGGCCGAGGCCCAGCGGCTCAGTCAGACGGGGAGCTTCAGCTGGAGGATCGGCAGCGGAGAGATCTTCTGGTCGAAAGAAACCTATCGGATCATGGGATTCGATGAAACCGTCAAGCCGACCATCGGTCTGATCCTGCAGCGCGTTCACCCTGACGATCGCAAGCTCGTGCAGCAGCAACTCGATCGCGCGGTACGAGGCGAGCAGGACTACGACTATGAGTACCGTCTGCTGATGCCCGATGGAGACATCAAACATATTCACGTTCGAGCGCATCGTCAGGTCTACGAAGCGGGCGGGGGGGAACTGGTCGGTGCGCTGATGGATGTCACTGCGACCAGGAAGGCGCAGGAAGCATTGCAGATCGCCCAAACTACCCTCGCCCACGTCACGCGCGTGAGCACGCTCGGAGAGATGAGCGCGTCGATCGCGCATGAGGTGAACCAGCCGCTCGCCGCCATCGTGACTAATGCAGAAAGCAGCTTGCGGTGGCTGAGCCGTCAGCCTCCGGATATCGAAGAGGCGGTCGTCGGTATCCGGCAAATCGTAAAGGACGCGCATCGCGCCAGCGAGGTAATTCGCAGGATTCGCGAGTTCTTGAAAAAGGCCGGCCCGGAGATGATCCGACTGGACATCAACGAGGTCGTCGAAGAGGCAGTCACGCTCCTGCAGTACGAGGCGCTTCGGCACGGAGTTGCGATGCAGCTCGAACTCGACTCGAGCCTGCTCCCGGTCCGCGGCGATCGAGTCCAGCTGCAACAGGTGATCATCAATCTCGCTGTCAATGGGATGCAAGCCATGACGACGGTCCGCGACCGCGATCGCGTGCTCATCATGCGCACGCAACCACACCAGTCGGACTGGGTGCTGGTGACGATCGAGGACGTCGGCGTCGGTATCAAGCCCGAGAATGCAGACCGACTTTTCAGCGCCTTCTACACGACCAAGCCTGACGGCTTGGGCATGGGACTCTCGATCTGCCGCTCGATCATCGAAGCGCACGGCGGACGGGTGTGGGCTTCTCCCAGGGTCGGCCCCGGGATGACCTTTCAGTTTACGATTTCAGCATATGGGCAAGGCGGCTAATGCGCTCGAACAAGCCATGAATGGGCGGCATTGAGGTGCTCCTCCGCGCTTTGAAATTCGCTAATATTCTCCATGGAGCACCGGGGCATGGTCCGATCCGCGGTTGGAAAATTTGCATTTGTCGTCGCCATCGCGGCGCTTGCACTGCCGCCGGCGGCGCAGCCCCAAGGTTTTCCGAGCAAGCCAATTCGAATCATCGTGCCCTACACGCCGGGCTCGCCGAACGACAACAAACCCGGCGGCGGCACGACCATCGGCTCCAAGACCGCCGCGGTCGCGCCTCCCGACGGCTACACGCTGCTGTTCGCAAGCTCGGCCCTCGTGATCGAGCCGATCATGACCAAGCAGGTCGAATATGATCCGCTGAAGGATTTTACCCCCATCGCGTTCGTTGCGCGCACCTCGTCCATGCTCACCGTCA
>VAZL01000407.1 GCA_005883445.1 Alphaproteobacteria bacterium
GGGCGCATCCAACTGTTCACGGCGAGTTTGGACTTGAGTTGACGGATTTTCATACCGGTGTCCGCCGGCCGGGATAAGCGCACGCGACTTGCTGCCGCCCGGGGACGATATGGCAGCGTTACCTATCGACCGAAAGCCTTTCGCGGTCGTGAGATTGACGGCGCCTTGGCGCTATTGCTTCACCGCGCGCCGAGCCGCGCGCCGCGACCAGCGCTCTGGCGGGCGTGATCTTCCGAGTTTTCGCGCGCCCCTCGGCGCGCGCGCGCGGGCTTCCCGCTCGAGGCCGGCGAGGAATGCGCGCAGCGCCGCCGCTGTCGGCTTGCGGTGTCGCGGCGCACGCGTTGCCGACGGGGCGGGCAGGGGCGTGTCGATCTTCGCGAAGCGGCGGTGTCTTGTAATGTCCTTGCGCCGTCCAACGATGCGGTAGGAAAAGGCGATGCTCGACTTGCCGCCCATGAGTTCGCGCACCTCGAAGCTCGCGGCACTCTTGCGGTACACGAATAGCCCGCGGCAATCACCCTCGGCCGTGAGGAACACGCGATAGTCGCCGCGCTTAATCACCTTGGCGAAGTCCGCATCGAGTCGCACGACCGCGCGCCCGCGCGTGAGCTTCGCCGTGCCGAAATCCTCGAACCAATGCTCCGGGCTCTCCATGCAATGCAGCACGCGCGCGCTGCCGTCGGGGAATGGCACCACGGCGTTCTTCACGGCCGCCGAGAACGTGCCGGTGACCTGGACGTTGCCCGCGAACAGGCCGGCGAAGGATGCCGGGTTGGTGCTCTGGCCGAAGACGCCGACGTTGTTGGAAAAGCCGACCACCCCGATCGACCTGTTCGATGTGCCGATCACGCCATTTGCCCCATCCGACGTGCCGCGGACGCCTGCGATGTTCGACGTGTTGAGGACCGCCGGTCCTTGCGTGCCGGAAATGCCGCTGACGCCGGTGAGCGCGCCGGAAATGCTCTCGACGCCGGGGCCGAAGAACGACACCGCGCGAACGGCGGTGCTCGTGAACGACGCGCCTTCGATGCCGTCGCCGTCGCGCGAGAACCCGATGATGCCCGGCTGCGTGCTCGCCGCGCCGAGGACGCCGGCCCGGAAACCGGCCGGAACCGGAGGCTGATCCTCGACCTGGCCGTAGACGCCCACGTGGTTGAGCGAGACGCCGGCCGTGCCGGTGAAGTCGACGGAGCCGCCCTCGACGCCCGCGCGCTGCGAATAGCTGTTCTGCTGGATCGGCCCCTCGGGGTCGGCTGCGACTCCGGAAAATCCCAGCACGCCCACATTCGGGGCATACCCGACGGTACCGAAGGCCTTGACCGGAACGTTGTCGTCGTCGGACTCGGTCAGAAAGCCGAATAGCCCGGGGCCCTCGGCCCTAAAGCTGTCGTCGCTGGTGCCCATTGTCGCCTCCTGTGGAATGTCACGCGGCTGACCGGCAACGAACCGTCGCGTTGCGGCTCAGTCATGCCAGTTTGCAGTTTCATGGACGAGTTTCCCGCCGACCATCGTCATTGTAGCGGAAACGTCGCGCAGCCCAGCCTCATCGACGGTGAGCGGATCGGCGGCCAAGACAGCGAGGTCCGCCAGTTTACCGGGCTCCAGCGAGCCCTTCTTGCCTTCGTCGAAGGTGAGATAGGCGCCGCTTGCTGTCGAGCAGCGCAAAGCTTCCGCCCGCGTGATCGCCTGTTCGGGCGCGATACGCTCCTTTGCGAGGCCTTCGCGTGCAACCGCCTGCCAGATCGGCCAGAACATCGAGACCGGCACGTTGTCGGTTGCAAGTGCCACCGTCGCGCCGGCATCGAGCAGATCGCGCATCGGCGTGATCTCGCGGTGGCGTTCCTTCGGCAGGCGCTCCTGCCACAAGTGACCTTGCTTGTAGATGTTACTGTTGGTGTGCGTGGTCAGGACTATGCCCATGCGCGCAATGCGCTCGATATCACGCGGCGTCAAAACCGAGATATGGCCGAGCACCCAGCGGCGGCCGTTGAGCGGAATCTCGCGATCCACTTCCTCGAACAGGTCGAGCATGCCCGGCGAAGTGCCTGCAAGGCTCACCGCGCGGATGTCGTTGGCCGCGAGCAGCAGCAGAACCTCTTTGGCCTTTGGGCGCGGCAGGAAGAAATCGTAGTTGAACCCCGCCCAACCGGTGTATGGCGACGCCGTCGCGCGTACGACGTCCGCTGGATTGCTTCCGATGCCGACGATGAGACCAGCCATCTTGAGCCAATCGTCGCCGAGCGCGGGCTCGCCGAGCCATCCGCCCCACGCCTCGATCAGCGGGCCCAACGGCGCCCCACCCACCGCCTTCCAGTTCGGGCTGAACACCAATGCCGAACGCATCGTGAGTGAACCATCGCGATAAGCGTCCTTGTAGGCGCGCAGGAGTTCGTTGGCGACGCCGTGTTCCTCGAACACGCTGGTCGTGCCGAAGGCATGATAGGCGGCGGCCGACATCGGCATGGCGCGGGCGCGGTCGGCGCGCGTGAAGCCCGCCGCTTGGCGAAACCAGATCAACTCGGCGATCGGCTGCATCTCCCGTTCGATGAACACGCCGGTCGGGTCGCCGTTGGCGTCTTTCTCGATCGTGAGCACGTCGACGGGAGAAACCGTGTCGCGGGTGATGCCTGCCCGCTTGAGGGCCTCGGTATTGGCACAGGAAACCAGCGGCAAGGTGTGACGCCAGAAGCCCCAGATCGAGCGGATGAATACGGGATTGTTGGGGGCGGCGGCATCGAGATCTTGGCGCCTTGGCCATCGCTTTTCAGCGAGAACCTCCGGTACGTTGAAGTAGTACGGCGGATCGCCGATCGGCATGGTGACGATCCAGTCCCCGGGCTTGGTTTTGCGCGCGAGGTCGGCGATGCGGTCCTGGACGTCTTGGATCGAACGCACGGGCCCGAGCGAAGGATAAATACTCTTGAGGCCCTCGCGATCCATGTGAGCATGACCGTCGATCAGACCGGGGATGACGGACTTGCCCTTCAGATCGATGATGCGGGTGGCCGCTGCCGCATGCGTGGCCATTGCCGCATCCTCGCCGACGGCGACGATCCGCTCGCCGGCGATGGCGATCGCCTGGGCGATCGAAAAATCGGCGTCAACCGTGATGACTTTGGCGTTCTTGAGGATGAAGTCGGCCGGTCGAGCAGTTGAAAATGGCGGCGCCGGCGAGGGCGGCGCTGATGCCGATGTTTGTGCCGTGGCCGGAAAGCCCGCGCCGAGGGTCAGCGCAGTGCTAGCGGTGACCTTGAGAAAATCACGGCGCGGAAAGCGTTCGTCCGTCATCCGGCCCCTCGCTTCCGCTGTCCTGCGTTGGCGTACTTGTCGGATCGAGGTTAGCGCGACTTGGGGGCGACGGAAATGACCGCCGCGGGTCATTCACGTCGAAACATGGTCGGCGGGTCGCGCGCTTTCTGCGTTCGATTTCAAGGCAAGAACCGGAGTTCGGCTCGCTCGGTTCAAGCGTTAAGTCTTCGTTCGGATCATCGGCTGATGTCGGTGGTCGTTACGAGACAACCCACGAGGAGCCATTCCAATGAGCAAGGAAGAAGATAACAAGGCCGTTGTCGGCCGCTGGTTTGCCGAATTCTGGGGCAAGCGCGTCAATCTCGGAGTTGTCGACGAGATCGCCGCGCCGAACATGCTGCTCAAATACTCCCTGCATGAACCCCGCCGCGGCCGCGACGACATCAAGGCGTTCATGACCGATTTCCGTGCCGCATTCCCCGATCTCAATTTCTGGGGCACGGCGGATCTTATCGCCGAAGGCGACTATGTCGTCGGTCAATGGGAAGGTGGTGGCTCCCATACCGGTCCGGCCTTCAATGACTTCCTGGTCGGCGGTCTCCCGGCTGCGACCGGTCGGAAGATGCACTTCACCGGCACCACGGTGCTGAAAGTGATCAACGGCAAGATCGTCGAGGAGATCGGCCTCGACGATGGCGTGACCGCGCTGAGCCAGCTTGGGCTGATCAAGGCGGCCTGATCGAAGCAATCCGCGACGCGTCGCTTACAGTGGCGGCAGCAAGTAGCAAGTAGCCCGGATTGAGCCTAAAGCGCGTTCACGCGCGTCCATAGCCCGTAGAAGACGGGCGTGAACGCCCTTCGGGACGCGCTATGGCGAAATCCGGGATGCTGCATGCGAGGTCGGTTGTGGTGAGCAGAACCCGGATGTCGCCATAGCGTGTCGAAGACGCGCGTGAACGCGCTTTAGGCTCCATCCGGGCTACACGCAGATGACCTGCTTGCGCCGAGCGTCCGCGCGCTCAACGCTTTCATGTCGGCATCCAAGCTACCGAAAAAAGTTTGCGATTTGACAGCAAAGAGCGGAGTTCAGACGCGCTAGCCGCCGATTAGTTTCGATCATGAGGACAGATCAAAGGAGTTAAACCAATGAACCTCATGATTTCCGAAACTCTCATGCAGCATACAACCGCGGCAACGCATGCCGATGTGGCCGTTGACATTCTCTTCCATGCGACCGGCGAATGCGCCTTGGGCCGGGTGTTGGTCGCCCGTAGTGTCGATGGTGTCTGCGCCATTCTGATCGGTGCCGACCACGACGAGCTGGAGGCGGACCTCGCCGGCCGTTTTCCCCGAGCCACGCTCGTCGCGAACGAGGCCGTCGTCCACGATGACCTGGCGAAGGTGATCCGCTTCGTGGACAACCCCGCCGTGGGACTTCATCTCACGCTCGATATGCGCGGGACGCCGCTTCACCGCCGCGTCTGGGAGAAGCTTCGCGCGATCCCCGTCGGAAGGACGGTGACCTACACGGAGCTGGCCCGTTGGATCAGCCCCCTGACCTCGGCCCGTGTGGTTGCTGGCGCCTGCGCCGCCAATCCGATCGCACTGGCCATTCCTTGCCACCGCGTCGTCCGCTCAGATGGCGATCTAGCGGGCTACCGCTGGGGCATCGAGCGCAAGCGTGAACTGATCAGGAAGGAAGCCATGGCATAAAGCCGCCGTTCATGCTGTCATTGCCGGACAAGGAACGACGGGGACGTGAGATGGCCAACCGGGATTTGCGCGACTGGATCGAAGGCGTCCGCGCCGCGGGCGAGCTCAAGGTCATTACCGGCGCCGAGCCGAAGGAGGAGATCGGCGGCATCGTCGACATCTATATGCGCAAGATGGGCAATCCCGCGGTGCTGTTCGACGATGTCCCCGGCTTTCCCAAGGGCCACCGTGTCATCGCCAACATCCTGACCTCGATTCCGCGCGTCAACCTCGCGCTGGGTCTGCCGCCGGAAACGGCGGAGATGGAGCAGATCCAGTGGTGGCGCAACTATTTCAAGACCGCGCCGTCGCAGCCGACCAAGGCCGTCAACGGCGGGCCGCTGTTGGACAACGTGTTCGCGGGGAGCGACGTCGACATCGAAAAGATCCCGACCCCGGTCTGGCACGAGCAGGACGGCGGGCCGTATATCGGCACCGGCTGCCTCGTGGCGATGAAGGATCCCGATTCCGGCTGGATCAACTACGGCACCTATCGCGTGCAGTCGCACGAGCCGAACGTTGCATCGGTGATGATGTCGCCGGGCAAGCACGGCTTGATCATCATGCGCAAATACCACGAGCGCGATCAGCCCTGCCCGGTCGCCGTCGTCGCCGGCATGCACCCGGTATTGATGATGCTGGGCGGCGTCGAGGTTCCCTACGGGAAGAACGAGCTGGAGGCAGCCGGCGGCATCCTTGGCGAGCCGGTCGAGGTCATCAACATGCCGAAGACCGGCCTGCCGGTGCCGGCGAATGCGGAGATCGCCTTCGAAGGCCTGATCCATCCCGACGACAGGATCAAGGAAGGGCCACTCGGCGAGTGGACCGGCTACTACGCGAGCGGCAGCGATCTCGAGCCTGCGATCCGCATCGACACCTTGATGTATCGCAACGACCCCATCCTGGTGGGCGCGATCCCGGCCGTGCCGCCCAACGACAACACCTTTTATTTCGGTTCGTACCGCTGCGGCGCGGTGTGGAACCAGCTCGAAGCGGCGGGCATCCCCGGCGTTAAGGGCGTGTGGACGCACGAAGCCGGCGGCAGCCGCTTCATGCTCGTGATCTCGATCAAGACGCTCTACGGCGGGCATTCCAAGCAGGCCGCCATGGTGGCGTCGCATTGCCACGCCGGCGCCTACAACAACCGCTGGACCATCGTCGTGGACGACGACATCGATCCGACCAACTTCAGCGACGTGGTGTGGGCGATGTGCACGCGCTGCGATCCGCGCGATCAGGTCGATATCATCCACGGCGGATGGAGCTCGGCGCTCGACCCGATGTGCTACGACACCGAGACCGACCGGCGCAATTCGCGCGTGATCATCGACGCCTGCATTCCGTTCCGGCGCAAGAAGACCTTTCCGGTCATCGCCCGTTCGAGCAAGGCGCTCGACGACCGCATCCGAGCAAAATGGGCGAAGGATTTGCCGAAGGGCTTCTGATTGCCCCCATCGTGAAAATTCGTCGGCCGCGCGCGGCTGGCCGACGCGTGCGATGGCAGGGTGGCACATGCGCTCCCAAACAGGAGCAGCGACCGCGCGGCCGCGTCAAACCGATATCGCGGCCGTCGAGGAATGCGCTAGTCTGTCAGCTCTATTTCGCAGAGAGAGCGCGAGATGAAACGCAGAACCCAACGGCAGGGGCGCAAGCCTATCCGGCGCGGCCGGTGCGGGTGATCGTTCCGTTCGCGCCCGGTGGGCAGGTGGATGTTGTCGCGCGCCTGATCGCGCAGCGGCTGTCCGAGCAGCTGGGACAACAGTTCTACGTCGAGAACGCGCCCGGCGGGGGTAGTACGATCGGCACGGGTCGGGCAACTCAGGCAGCACCCGACGGCTATACGGTCCTCATTACGGATGGAATCGCTCTCACGGCAAGTCCCAGCCTTTACGGCAAGGTACCGTACGATGCCACGCGCGATTTCGAGCCGGTGGCGGCTCCGGCGACGACGATGCAGGTCCTCGCGGTCAATCCCTCGGTTGAGGCGCGCTCCATTCAGGAGCTGGTCGCGCTGATCAAAGCAAACCCGGGCAAATACAGCTACGCTTCGGCCGGCGTCGGAACGGGCGCGCACCTGACAGGCGAGCTGTTCCGCATCTCGCTCGGCCTCGATCTCGTGCACGTGCCTTACAATAGCGGAGGACAAGCCATCGCGGCGGCCGTCGGAGGTCACACTCCTATTTCTTTCGGATCGCCGGCCGCGACCATTCCGCAAGTGAACGATGGCAAGTTGCGTGCTCTCGCCGTCGGCGGCAAGAAGCGCGTGCGCGAGCTGCCGGCTATCCCGACCATGGGCGAGGTGGGCTTTGCGGAAGTGGAATGTGATACATCGATCGTGGTTCTGATGCCGGCCGGCGTGCCAAGGGATATCATTGCGCTGCTTCACGACGAGATCGCCCGCGCCGTCGCATTGCCGGACATAGAGGCGCGGCTCGTTGGACTTGGCTTTGAACCGTTCGCGGCGACTCCGGACGAGGTTGCGGCGCTGATCAAGCGCGAGCTTCCGAAATGGGCCGGCGTCATCCGCGCGGCGGGCATCAAGCCGAATTGAGGTTGCGCTCGGCCGCGCAAGGAGCGCCATCGCCCGGGCGCGTGCGGCAGAAATGGACTCTGGCCACAGCCTTGCGCTGGGTAGCGAGATCCGCGTCTCGAAGTGACTACTACATCGCAATTACACTATTGACCGCAACGCGATGGCGGCGGAGTCCGCCGCCACGATATTGGAGGGGAGGAAAATGACGGGCCTGCTCGAGCAACACATTGCGGCTGTCACCGGCGGCGCCTCCGGCATCGGCCGGGCGATCGCGTTGGGCTATGCGAGGGAGGGAGCACACGTGGTCGTGCTCGACGCCAACGGCAACGGCGCGGCTGAGACCGCCAAGGCCATCACGGGTGCCGGCGGCAAGGCCTT
>VAZL01000001.1 GCA_005883445.1 Alphaproteobacteria bacterium
TTCCTATCTCGCCGCCATGCGGATCGGACCGCTGGCGCAAAAAGCCGAGGTCCGGGTGCGCTTTCGCCCGTTCCTGCTCGGGCCGATTTTCAAGGCGCAAGGCTGGAGCACTTCGCCATTCAACCTCTACCCGGCAAAGGGCCATCATATGTGGCGCGACCTCGAGCGGTCATGCGCGGAGTTGCAGCTCGCGTTCCGGCGTCCCGATCTTTTCCCGCAGAACAGTCTGCTCGCGGCCCGCGTGGCGCTGGTGGGGCTCGACCAGGCGTGGGGCGAAGCATTCTGCCGCGCGATCTTTCGCGCGCAATTCGCCGACGGCCGCCGCATCGACAATACCGCCGCCGTCGGCGACATCCTGGCGGGACTTAAGCTCGACCCCGAGCCTGCGCTCGCAGCGGCCCAATCCGATGCGATCAAAGCGCGGCTGCGGACGCAAACCGAGGAGGCGCAGCGGCTCGGCGTCTTCGGTGCGCCGAGCTTCACGACCGCCGACGGCGAATTGTTCTGGGGCAACGACCGGCTCGAGCCGGCGCTGCGTTGGGCGAAGGCCGCCGCCAAACGCGGCTAAGGATCGAGCCGCATGGGCAGGCCGGCACGGGCCATGTACCGCTTGGCCTCGCTGATGCTGTACTCGCCGAAGTGGAAGATCGAGGCTGCCAGCACCGCCGTGGCGTGGCCGTCGCGGATGCCTTCGACCAGGTGCTCCAGCGTGCCCACCCCGCCCGAGGCGATCACCGGCACGGACACTGCATCGGCGATGGCGCGGGTGAGCGCGATGTCGAGACCCTGCTTGGTGCCATCGCGGTCCATGGAGGTCAGCAGGATTTCGCCGGCGCCGAGCGCGACCACCTCGCGCGCGTAATCGACCGCGTCGAGCCCGGTGGGATTGCGGCCGCCGTGGGTGAAGATTTCCCAGCGCTCGCGCTCGTGCGGCTTCGACACGCGTTTGGCGTCGATCGCAACCACGATGCATTGGTCGCCGAATTTCTCCGCCGCCTCCTTGACGAACGCGCGCCGGGCGACCGCCGCGGTATTGATCGACACCTTGTCGGCGCCCGAAGCGAGAAGCTTGCGGATGTCCTCGACCGTGCGCACGCCGCCACCGACGGTGAGCGGCATGAAGCAGGCCTCGGCCGTGCGCCGCACCACGTCGAGGATGATGTCGCGGTTCTCGTGGCTGGCGGTGATATCGAGGAATGTGAGCTCGTCGGCGCCGGCGGCGTCATAGGCGATCGCCGCCGCAACCGGATCGCCGGCGTCGCGCAGATCGACGAATTTCACGCCTTTGACGACACGGCCGTCCTTGACGTCGAGGCAGGGAATGACGCGAACCTTGAACATGGCCTCACGTCGCCGCGCGCGCCGTGCGGATCAGCCGCAATGCTTCCGTCGGGTCGAGCCGGCCGTCGTAGAGCGCGCGGCCGGCGATGGCGCCGGCGAGTTTCTTCGCGCACGGCTGCAACAGCGCCGCCACGTCGGCGATCGAGGCAAGCCCGCCCGAGGCGATCACCGGGATGCTCACCGTCTCGGCGAGCGCGATGGCGGCGTCGAGGTTGAGGCCTGCGAGCACGCCATCGCGGGAAATGTCGGTGTAGATCAAGGCCGCGACGCCCACGTCCTCGAACCGTTTGGCGATGTCGAAGGCGCTGAGCTCGGAGGTTTCCGCCCATCCCGCGACCGCCACCGTGCCGTCGCGGGCATCGAGCGCGACGGCGACGCGGGCGGGGTAGCGGCTTGCGGCCTTGATGACGAGCGCCGGATCGCGCACCGCCGCGGTGCCGATGATGACGCGGGTGATGCCCTTGTCGAGCCAGGCCTCGACGGTGCCCATGTCGCGAATGCCGCCGCCGAGCTGCAAGGGAATGTTGGTCGCCTCGATGATGCGCTCGACCGCGGCCACATTGACGGGCTTGCCGGCAAAGGCGCCGTCGAGATCGACCACGTGGAGATACTCGAAGCCCATCGCCTCGAAGGCTCGCGCCTGCACCGCCGGATCGCGCTGAAACACGGTCGCACGCGTCATGTCGCCTTGCTCGAGCCGCACGCATGCGCCGTCCTTGAGGTCGATGGCGGGAAAGAGAATCACGACGACACTCGCTTGACATCATTCGCCGGCGCCGCTTCGCAGGCACGTTCGGACGATCGCCGCGGGCCGCCCGCGCTTGCGCGCGCCGGCAACGACCGAAGCGCAAGGCGCATCACGGCTTCCACTTCAAGAAATTGGCGATCAGCCGCAAGCCCAGCCGTTGGCTCTTCTCCGGGTGGAACTGAGTTCCGACCATCGTGTCGCGGCCGACGACCGCGGTGAGGGGACCGCCGTAGTCCGCTTCGGCGATGAGATCGGAGCCCGCGGTCGTCTTGAGGTGGAACGAATGCACGAAATAAGCGTGCAGGCCCTGCGGCCCGACGGCGATGCCGTCGAACAGCGGATGCGACCGGCATGCATTGAGCGTGTTCCAGCCCATGTGCGGGATCTTCAAACTCGGATCCGAAGGCGCGATGCGTTCGACCTCGCCCGCAATCCAGCCCAGCCCCGGCGTCACCTCGTATTCGCGGCCGCGCTCGGCCATGAGCTGCATGCCGACGCAAATGCCGAGGAACGGCCGGCCGCGCCCGCGCACGCTGTCGTTGAGCGCTTCCACCATGCCGCCGACGGCGTCGAGCCCACGCCGGCAATCGGCGAAGGCGCCGACGCCCGGCAGCACCACCCGGTCGGCGCGCGCGACCTCCTCGGGATCGCTCGTCACCACGATCGGCTGCGCCAAACCTTCCTCGCGCGCGGCGCGCTCGAACGCTTTCGCCGCCGAGTGCAGATTGCCCGAGCCGTAATCGACGATGGCGACGCTCACCGCGGCGCTCCCGGTTGTGGAAACAAGCCGATGACCTCGGATGACGGCCGGCGCGCCATCGGCACGCCCATTGCCGGCGAGGACGCACGCGATGCGCCGTCGACCGATGGTCGCTCGGCCCAAGATTTGTTGACCCAAGACTTGTTGGCCCAAGCATCGAAGAAGCGACGCTCGGCCGATTCGACATCGTCGCCGACGACGATGCCCACGTTTCTCCACCCGCGGCGTGCCAGCCCGAAGCGGCGCAATGTCGCCGCCTCGAAGCCGACGAGAAGCGAAAAGAGCGCGCCGGCGATGATGGCGACCGCCGCCGAGGTGCCGATCAAACGCAGGGCGACCGAAAGCGCGACGGCAAGGATGACGTAGCAGACCAATGCCAGCCACAATCGATGCCGCAGCATCCACCACGGCGCCAGCAGGAAGGCCCAGAACGAGAAGCCGTCGCGCACGAAGACGAAGCGCTCGGGATCGGGCGCCGATTCGTGCGCTTTCAGCGGCGGCTCGTACACGGTGTAGATCGACATGGTGTCTTGCTTTCTCCCTGGCGGCAACGTGTCAGCCGCCGAGCGAGCCCTTGGTCGAAGGAACCTCGTTGGCCGCGCGCGGATCGATCGCGACCGCAGCGCGCAACGCGCGCGCCAAACCCTTGAAGCAGGACTCGACGATGTGGTGGTTGTTCTCGCCGTAGAGGTTCTCGACGTCGAAGCTGCCGACCTTGTCGCGCACGAACTCGGCCTTGAACACCAGGAACGGCCGGCCGGAAATGTCGAGCGCGACGCGGGTGAGCGCCTCATCCATGGGGACGTGGACGTCGGCATAACGAGTGATGCCCTTCATGTCGCCGAGCGCCTGTTTCAACGCCTGCCCGAGCGCGATGCCGACGTCTTCGGTGGTGTGGTGGTGATCGATGTGCAGGTCGCCCTTGGCCTTGACCGTGAGGTCGATGCGCGAATGGCGCGCCAGGAGCTCGAGCATGTGGTCGAGGAAGCCGATTCCGGTCGAGATCGACGCAACGCCGGCCCCGTCGAGATCGATCGCGACCTCGACGTCGGTCTCCTTGGTGCTGCGCTTGACCGAGCCTTTGCGCATGAACGGAACTTTCGCCTTGAGCCGCGCGCCTTGTATCAGGGCCCGACTTCCTTCGCCACTCTAGCGGCGGCCGCAATTGCACCCTTATCCGACAAGGCTTAAATCATTGCGCGCACCGGATCGACGCATGCAGCCCACCGCTTCCAACCCCTGGCACGGCACCACCATCCTGACAGTCCGCAAGGGCGGCAGCGTCGTGATCGGCGGCGACGGTCAGGTTTCGATCGGGCAGACCATCGTCAAGGCCAACGCCAAGAAGGTGCGCCGCCTCGGCAAAGGCGACGTGATCGGCGGCTTTGCCGGCGCCACCGCCGACGCGTTTACCTTGTTCGAGCGGCTGGAAGCAAAGCTCGACCAGTACCCGGGCCAGCTCACCCGCGCCGCCGTCGAGCTCGCCAAGGATTGGCGCACCGACCGCTACCTGCGCCGGCTCGAAGCCATGATGATCGTCGCCGACGCGCAGGTGTCGCTAGTGCTCACCGGCACCGGCGACGTGCTCGAGCCCGAGGCCGGCGTGATGGGCATCGGCTCCGGCGGCAATTACGCGCTCGCCGCCGCGCGCGCCATGATCGACGGGCCGCTCGACGCCGAGGCGATCGTGCGCAAGGCGATGGACATCGCCGCCGACATCTGCGTCTACACCAACCGCAACGTCACGATCGAGAAGCTGTGATGTCGCGTTATCAGTTTCTCCCGATGTCGGCCGCCGACCTGCCGTTGGTGCGTCGTTGGCTCGCCGCACCGCACGTCACCCAGTGGTGGGGCGATCCCGACGAGCAGTTCGGGCTAGTGAGCGAGGACCTTGAACAGCCGGCAATGGACCAATTCGTCGTAACGATCGACGGGCGGCCCTTCGCCTATCTTCAGTGTTACGACCAGCGGGCGTGGCCGGATAACGGGCTCGGCATCCATCCGCCGGGCACGCGCGGCATTGATCAATTCATCGGCGAGCCGGACATGACCGGTCGCGGCCACGGCTCTGCCTTCATTCGCGCCTTCATCGTTGACCTGATGAGGGCCGGGACGCCGCGCGCCCTGACCGACCCCGATCCCACCAATGCGCGCGCGATCCGCGCCTACGAGAGGGCCGGCTTCCGCAAGGACCGCATGGTGGATACGCCCGACGGCTGCGCCCTTCTGATGGTGTGCGACGCATGACCGACTTTTCGCCGCGCGAAATCGTCTCCGAGCTCGACCGCTTCATCATCGGCCAGGCCGATGCCAAACGGGCGGTGGCGATCGCGCTGCGCAATCGCTGGCGGCGCCTGCAGCTCGACGAGAAAATGCGCGAGGAGGTGTTGCCCAAGAACATCCTGATGATCGGCCCGACCGGCGTGGGCAAAACCGAGATTTCCCGCCGCCTCGCCAGGCTCGCGGGGGCCCCGTTCATCAAGGTCGAAGCGACCAAATTCACCGAGGTCGGGTATGTCGGGCGCGATGTCGAGCAGATCGTGCGCGATCTCGTGGAAGTCGCGATCACGCAGACGCGGGAGCGAAAGCGCAAGGACGTGCGCGCGCGGGCCCAGCTCGCCGCCGAGGATCGGGTGGTGACCGCTCTGGTGGGCGAGAACGCCAGCGCCTCGACCAAGGAAGCCTTCCGCAAACGCCTGCGCGCGGGTGAGCTCAACGACAAGGAGATCGAAATCGAGGTGCAGGCGAGCGGCGGCGGCATGCCGCTGTTCGAAATTCCCGGCATGCCGGGCGCGCAGATGGGCGCGATCTCGATCGGAGATATCTTCGGCAAGCTCGGCGGCGGCCGCACCAAGACTCGCCGCGTCACGGTGCAAGAATCCCACGACGTCCTGATCAACGAGGAATCCGACAAGCTGCTCGACAACGACCAGTTGGTGCTGGAGTCGATCAAGGCGGTCGAGCAGAACGGCATCGTGTTCCTCGACGAGATCGACAAGATCGCCGGCCGGGAGGGGCGCGTGGGCGCCGACGTGTCGCGCGAGGGCGTGCAGCGCGACCTGTTGCCGCTGATCGAGGGCACCACCGTCCCCACCAAGCACGGCACGGTCAAGACCGACCATATCCTGTTCATCGCGTCCGGGGCGTTCCATCTCTCCAAGCCCTCCGACCTGCTGCCCGAGCTGCAGGGGCGGCTGCCGATCCGGGTCGAGCTGCGCCCGCTCACGCGCGACGACTTCCGGCGCATTCTGACGGAAACCGAAGTGTCGCTGCTCAAGCAGTACGTCGCCCTGCTGGCGACCGAAGGTGTGAAGCTCGAATTCACCCCCGACGCGGTCGACGCCATCGCCGATGTGGCGGTCGCGGTCAATTCGAGCGTCGAGAACATCGGCGCGCGGCGGCTGCAGACCGTGATGGAGCGCGTGCTCGACGAGATTTCATTCGCGGCGCCCGACCGCCCCGGGGAGACGGTGGCGGTCGACGCCGCCTACGTACACAAGCATATCGGCGACCTCGCCAAGAACGCCGATTTGAGCCGGTTCATTCTCTGAGAAGCCGAAGCGAACGCCGGCGATCCATGACCACGATGAAAGCGGTCCGGCTGTTCGAGTTCGGCGGGCCCGACAAGCTCCGCTACGGCGACCATCCGATGCCGGAGGTCGGGACGACCGACGTTCTGGTCAAGGTGCTCGCCACCTCGGTCTCGCGCTGGGACATCAAGTACCGCACCGGCGAGGTGCACGAATTCTACGGCAAATCCACCGGACATCACGGCGGCATCCACGGCCGCCGCGCCTTCCCGATGCCGATGCAGCTCGGCCGCGACGTCGCCGGCGAAGTCGCGGCGGTGGGTGCAAGCGTGACGACGCTCGCGCCCGGCGACCGCGTGCTCGGCATCACCAATCCCGAAAACACGCTCTCGCTCGCAAGCATCCGCGGGCTGGGCAATCTCTCCGGCGGAATCGACCTTCCCGGCCACACCATGTTTGGCGGCTACGCGCAGTTCGTGTCGCGCCCGGAGAGCTACTGGATCAAAGTGCAGCCCGATCTCGACCTCGATCAGGGCGCCGCCGCCATGTGGCCGTGCGCCACCGCCCACCGCATCATCACCAACCGACTTAACGTGCGGATGAACGACAACGTTCTCATTACCGGCGCAGCGGGCGGCATGGGCACGGCGACCATCGCGCTTGCCAAGCTCGCCGGCGCCACCGTCATCGCCACCACGCGCCATCCCGGCAAGGCCGCGAGCCTCGAGCGCTGGGGCGCCGATATCGTCGTCGACAGCGGAGGGGACGATGCGGTCAAAGCCATTCGCGCCGCGACCGGCGGGGAGGGCGTCGACGCGGCGGTGGAATATACCGGCGCGAGCGAACTCATGCGGCTGTGCATCGACGCCTTGCGCCTGGGCGGCACGTTCTGCCCGGTGGGCGGGGAATTGCGCGAGATCCCGCTGCGCGTGGTCGACATGGTCAGTAAGGAGCTCAACGTCCACGGCGTTCGCGGCGCAACGCGCAACGATCAGCGCGTGGTCGCGGAGCTCTTGGAGAAAGGGCGCATCCGCATGCCGATCCATGCGGTGCTGCCGCTCGCCAAGGCCGCGGAGGCGCACGCCATGCTCGAACACAGCGACGATGTCGTGGGCCGCATCGTGCTGCATCCCTGGGACGATGTTTGAGAGATGGCGGCAGGAACGCTGGCTGCGTTGCCGCGCTCAAAAGTCGGTGGCGATGCCCTTGACCTCCCAGTCCCCGTAGCGGACGGGGTCGAGTTCGCCGCTGCGGCGGCCGGACTCCGGCGGCCGTTGCGCCGCCGCGCGGTCGCGTTCGGCGCGGCGGCCGGCGGCCTCGGCGAGCGCGCGCTCGGCTGCCGGCGAGAGGGGCTTTTTCGGCGCCGAAGTGGACGGCGCATCCAATTTTGGATCGCCCATTCCCCCTAGATGTCCCCTGCCTGCCGTGCCCCGATCAAGGCCTGCCGCGTGGCGCGACAAAGGGGCTCTGGCAACCGGACCCGACCGACCCAACATTTTATGCACAATGTCGAACCCGTTGCGGCGCGAAGGCGTTGCGCCCGAGGTTCGCCCCGAGGAAGCGACCCATGAACTATCTGCGTACCGCCATTCTGCTGGCCGGGCTCACCGCCCTGTTCATGGGGGTCGGCTACCTCATCGGCGGCGCAGGCGGCGCCGTGATCGCGTTCCTCGTCGCCGCCGGCATGAACGTCGCCAGCTACTGGAATGCGGACAAGCTGGTGCTGGCGATGCACGACGCCCATGAGGTCGACGAGACCACGGCCCCCGAGCTCGTGCACCTCGTGCAGGACCTCGCGCGGCGCGCCGGCCTGCCCATGCCGCGCGTCTATCTCATGGACAATCCGCAGCCCAATGCATTCGCAACCGGACGCAACCCCGAGCACGCGGCGGTGGCGGCGACGACCGGCCTGCTGCAGATGCTCTCGCGCGAGGAAATCGCCGGCGTGATCGCCCACGAGCTCGCCCATGTCAGAAATCACGACACGCTGACGATGACCATCACCGCGACCATCGCCGGCGCGATCTCCATGCTGGCGCAGTTCGGGCTGTTCTTCGGCGGCTCTCGCGACAACAACAGCGGCCTCGGCGTGATCGGCACGCTGGCGATGGTGATCCTCGCCCCGATCGCGGCCATGATCGTGCAGATGGCGATCAGCCGCACGCGCGAATACGCCGCCGACGAACTCGGCGCGCGCACCACGGGGCGGCCGGATGCGCTCGCCTCGGCGCTGGCCAAGATTTCCGCCGCCGCGCAGACGATCGAGAACCCCAGCGCGGAGCGCACGCCGGCGACCGCGCATCTCTTCATCGTCAATCCGCTGACCGGCCAGCGGATGGACAACCTGTTCTCGACCCATCCCTCGACCGAGAATCGCCTCGCCGCGCTGGAGCGATTGGCGGCGGAGATCGGTTCAGGCGGATACGGCCCGCGGCCGAGCGCCCCCGCCTATCCCGGGCGTCCCGCAGGTCCTTGGGGCAGTCCCGGCGGGCGCGGCGAAAATCGCGGCCCGTGGGGTTGATGGTTTCGAGCGCTCGCTGCGTTCCGCGGTTTCATGGCAAATGACGGGCATGGCCCGTACCGATTCCGCCATCGACCCTCCTGGCCTCGCGGCGCGGCGGATCGCGGTCGACATCCTCGACGGCGTGCTGCGCCGCCATCGCCCGCTCGACGAACAGCTCGAGGAACGGGCCGCGCACCCTGACTTTGCAGCGCTTGCCCATCGCGACCGCGCGCTGGTGCGCGCGCTGGTGACGGTGGTGTTGCGCCGGCTCGGGACGTTGCGCCATCTCCTCGGCCACTGGCTCAAGCTTCCCGCCGACGCGCCGCGGGTCGAAACCGCGTTGCTCCTCGGCGCGGCGCAAATCCTGTGGCTCGAGGTGCCGGACCACGCTGCCGTCGACTTGGCGGTACGCCTGGTGCAGGCGGAGCGGCGCGCCGCGCGCTACGCCGGCCTGGTCAATGCGGTGCTGCGGCGCGTCGCCCGCGAGGGCGCGCAATTCCTCGCGACCGTCGACACGATCGCGCTCGACACGCCGGAGTGGCTCATGGCGCGATGGGTGAAGAACTATGGTGCGGAGACCGCGCGCGCGATTGCCGTCGCGAACGGGCAGGAACCGGCGCTCGATCTGACGGTGAAGAACGATCCCGAGCTTTGGGCACGCGCGCTCGGCGGGCGCGTGCTCTTAACCGGCTCGGTGCGCGCGATCGTGCATGGACCGATATCGCAGCTGCCGGGCTATGGCGAGGGCGCCTGGTGGGTGCAGGACGCCGCCGCGGCATTGCCGGCGAAGCTCTTCGGCGACGTGCGCGGCCGCAGCGTCGCGGATCTGTGCGCGGCACCGGGCGGCAAGACCGCCCAGCTCACGGCCGCCGGCGCCCGCGTCATCGCCGTCGACCGCGCGCCGGGAAGACTGGAACGGCTGCAACAGAATCTCGCCCGCCTCCA
>VAZL01000002.1 GCA_005883445.1 Alphaproteobacteria bacterium
CTTTGCCATGGGCCGGCACGCGAAAGGCGCCCTGGACGTTGTGGGCGCGTTCGGACTTGTCGAGCCCGACCTGCTGGGGCGTGGCCTTGACGCGTTTGAGCGCCCCGTGCGCGACCATCCGGCCGCTCGCCTTGGCGATGATCTCGGCCAGCAGCGCCGATTGGTTGAACCGACGCGTCCATTGTCGGCGCCAGTGCAGCGGCACCGGAACGATGGCGTCGCTGTCAGCAAGCAGTTCGCGGCCGGCACGCGCCATCCAGCGTCCCATGGTCGGGGCGAGGTCGAGCCGGTCGCCGTATTTCAAGGCATGGACGAGCTTGCGCGCGATATCGTCGTAGCGCACCGCCGCGCGGGCGCGGTTGTAGGCTGGCGGATCGGCGATTGCTTCCATCGACAAGAGACCTGGCCCGCCGTCGAAGGGGAACGGAATGCCGAGCCGCTCGCAATAGGGCGGCGCGATGAAGGAGAGCTTGGACCAGCAAGCCGGACACAGACCGGCACCGTGGACCGGCTCGCGACAGGTCGGGCAAAGCTGCGGCAGCGCGACGTCAACCACGAGCCCGAAGCTCGCGCGCAAGGCGCCACTCAGTCGGGCAAAGCGCTTGGCCGGGACAGTCTCCCCCTGCATGGACCTTACGCTAACGCCGCAAGTTGCGAACCTCAACGGCGTAGCGGGCGATGGCCCCGCAGCTGGCGCGCTCCGACGTCGTCTGTGCGCTCCCGGCGTGGTAATGAAAGCGATGGTTTCCCCACTCCCTCTCGTCTTCGACCGTCGCCGCCAACGCGCCTATCGGCGCCGCGCGGCGACGCTGGGGCCGTCGACCTTTCTGATCGAGCGCGTGGCGGAGGATCTGTCCGATCGCCTGGCCACGGTGCTCCGTCGCTTCGAATGCGCACTCGATCTCGGCACGCCCACCGATGCCGTGCGCCGCGCGCTTGCGGCGAGCGGAAAGGTCGGCACTATCATCGCCGCCGACGCCCTGGCCGGCGACCCCGCGGTCTCACGCCACTGGGCGCGGGAAACGGTCGCGATGGCGGAGCGCGAGCAGGAGCGAACGGGCGAGCGAACACTTGACGTGCAGCTTCTCGTCGCGGCCGATGAGGAGGCACTGCCCTTCCGCGACGCCTCGCTCGATCTCGTGGTGTCGGCGCTTGCGCTCCAATTCGTCAACGATCTGCCGGGCACGCTCATCCAGATCCGCCGCGCGCTCAAGCCGGACGGGCTATTGCTCGCGGCGCTCCCCGGCGGCGATACGCTGACCGAGTTGCGTCAAGCCTTCGCAGCCGCCGAGGCCGAGATCGAGGACGGCATCTCGCCGCGCGTCGTTCCCTTCTCGGACGTGCGCGACATGGGTGCGCTGCTTCAGCGCGCGGGCTTCGCGCTGCCGGTGACCGACATCGATCGGGTCACGGCGCGTTACGCGTCGCCAATTTCGCTCATGCACGATCTTCGCCGCATGGGAGCGACCAATCCCCTGCTCGAGCGGAGCCGGCGCCCGCTCAAGCGCGCGACGTTGAGAAGGATGACGGAGATCTACGCCGAGCGTTTTGCCGATCGCGATGGCCGCATCCGGGCGACGTTCGAGATCGTCTGGCTTTCCGGCTGGGCGCCCCACGCGAGCCAGCAAAAACCCCTCGCGCCGGGCTCGGCGCGCCGGCGGCTGGCCGATGTGCTCGGGACGAAGGAGATCCGGCTGCCGCGCACCGGCGACGGAAATCAGTAACGGCTCGTCGGCGGGCGGCATCGGGTAGTCCCGCAAGCGGTTCGGGCGCACCCATGCCAGCTTTTGGCCTTCCAGCGCCGTCACCGTTCCCTGCCAACGGCGGCAGACGTAGAGCGGCATCAGAAGATGGAAATTCGGATAGCTGTGGCTGGCGAAGGCGAGCGGCGCGAGGCACGTTTCGTCGACGACGATCCCCAGCTCTTCCCTGAGTTCCCGCATCAAGGTGTCCTCGGGCCGCTCCCCCGCCTCGACCTTGCCGCCGGGAAATTCCCACAAGCCGGCCATCGCCCTGCCGGCCGGCCGCTGCGCGATCAGCACGCGGCCGTCCGTGTCCACGAGGGCGCACGCGGCGACGAGGACGAGTTTGACGCTCACGACGTGCTGGACCGACGATGGAAAAGCCAGGGGTTCAAGGACGTTCGACGCGATGAACGATGCCGGTTCCATAGCGCTAGTGAATGCCGGCTTACAGCTAACGACATCGTGCGCCAATCACGTCAGGAACGATAGTCGCCGTTGATGGCCACGTATTCCTTGGTGAGGTCGCAGGTCAGCACCCGGTCGCGGCCGCGACCGAGCCCGAGCGCGACCTTGAGCGTGATCTCGGGCTTCTTCATCGTCGCCGAGACGGCGGCCTCGTCATAGGAGGGGTCGCGCTCGCCTCTGTGGGCGACGCGGATGCCGCCGAACCAGATCGAGAGCCGGTCGCGGTCGGCGCGTTCGCCCGCTTTGCCGACCGCCATCACCACGCGGCCCCAGTTGGCGTCCTCGCCGGCGATTGCGGTCTTGACGAGCGGGGAGTTGGCAATAGAGAGCGCGATTTTGCGCGCCGAGGATTTCGACACCGCGCCCTCGACGATGATCTCGACCAGCTTGCGGGCACCCTCGCCGTCGCGGGCGATCTGCTCGGCGAGATTGGCGAGGACGGCGTCGAACGCCTTACGTAACGCCGGCAGCCGAGGGTCGGACGCTGTCGCGATCTTCGACACCCCGCGCGCGGCAGCGGCGCCGGTCGCAAACGCCAGCAGCGTATCCGAGGTCGAGGTGTCGCCGTCGATAGTCACCGCGTTGAAGCTATCGGCGACGCCCTGCTTAAGCAGGCTTTGCAATACGCGCGGCGAGATCGGCGCGTCGGTGAAGACGAAGGATAACAAGGTCGCCATGTCGGGCGCGATCATGCCGGCGCCCTTGGCGATGCCGCAGACCGTGATCGGCACCGCGCCGAGCCGCGCCATGGCAGCGGCGCCTTTGGGGAACGTATCGGTGGTCAAACTTGGTCGCGTCGAGCGGCTCGCCGATCACGCCGGTCGATGCCAGGAACACATCCGACGGCTTGCAGCCGGCGGCTCTGGCGGCGATGTCCGCGGTGAGCTTGGTCGCCGCGCGGCCGGATTTGCCGGTAAAGGCATTGGCGTTGCCGGAATTGACCACGAGCGCGCCCGCCGCGCCGGCCTTAAGATGCGCGCGGCACCAATCGACCGGGGCGGACGGACATTTCGACCGCGTGAAGACGCCGGCAACGCTCGTGCCCTGCTCGAACAGGGCCAACAGCACGTCGGTGCGTCCACCATAGCGGATGCCGGCGGCGGCGGTTGCAAGTTTGACACCCGCCACCGGCGGCATATCGGGAAAGCGGGCGGGCGCGAGCGGGGAGATGGCTGCTGCCATGGCATCGTTTCTTTGTCATGGCCGGAGCGGACCGCGCAGCGATACCGAATCCGGTCGATGTGATCGTCGTCCCCCGTGGGCGGCATCCGCCACGACCGGCTTTGGAATATAGGTCCCGCTCGCGCCGGAACGACAGCAGTAAGTGAGGAGAATCTCGAAAAGCAGACCCGCGCCGTCAGTTTTTCCTCTGCTCGGCCGCATTGTCGAACCGCTCGACCTTGGCGCTCTGGCGCAGCTTGGCGATGAAGTCGGACTGCGCCTTGCGCGCCAAATAGGCCTCGATCTGGTCCTTCACCTTTTCGAATTCCGGCGGCTGCTTGGTGCGCTTGTCCTCGACCTTGATGACATGCCAGCCGAATTGCGTCTTCACCGGATTGGAAAGCTGTCCGGGATACATCTTGAAGGCGACATCGGCAAATTCGGGCACCATCTGATCTTTGGTGAAGTAGCCGAGATCGCCGCCCTCGGCGGCTCCGGGATCCTTGGATTTTTCCTTGGCCAGCTTTGCGAAATCGGCGCCGCCCTTGAGCTGTTCGATAATGGCCTTCGCTTCATCTTCGCCTTCGACCAGGATGTGGCGGGCGCGCACCTCTTCCTGCCCGCTCATGGATTTCACCGCCTCATCGTAGGTCTGTTTCAAGGCTTCGTCGGTGAGCGCGGTTTTGGCTTCTTGCTGCAGCTCGTATCCCATCAACAACTTGCTGCGCAGGAACGCCAGTCGCCGCTTGAAATCCGGATTGTCGGCGAGGTTCTTCTTGTCCGCAGCTTGCGTGACCATGATGATATCGGCGAGATAGGAAATCAGATGCTCACGCTTGGCCTCGGGCGACGCCGCCTGCATATCGGCGCCCACATCCTCTTCGGCGAGCGCGAGATCGCTCTGCTTGATGTCGACGCCGTTGACGCGGGCGATGACCGGATCGGATGCGGAGGCTGGCGCCTCCGACGATGAGTTTTTCGAACAGCCCGAGGCGGCCGGCAACACGAACAGCAGCGCCGCGATAGTGGCGAACGCGATTGGCCGCTGGCGCGGCGCGGAATGGGGCAGCAAATTGAGGGAGGTCATGGCGTGGTCCTGGATCGGGCGGCCGTGGCAGGCGCGCCGGACAGTTAGGTAAATCTGCCCCGCATGGCAATCGCTTAGAGGCTGATTTTGACGAGAACGTGAGCGCTTGGCGGCCGATTGACAAGGGTGTGACCCCCTCCTATCTCTCCACAAACCCGGCCGACCCGGCCGCAAGCCGCCGCCGCTGCATGAAAGATGTTCGAAAAGTGCGGCATTTTCCGCGTTCCACGACCATGAGTGATCGCGCAGGCGTGGTCGCGACAAAAATCGCCCTCTGCCGCGGCGTTTTTCCCATCGGATTTGGTAAGGTGCGGCACAGTTCCGCGATAGGACGCGAAGGGCTTACTGCATGATCGGCGTCATTGCCCGCAAGCTGTTTGGTTCTTCGAACGAGCGGCGGATCAAGTCTTACCTTCCAAGGGTTGCAGCGATCAACGCGCTGGAGAAGGAGCTCGAGGCGCTCTCGGACGAGGCGTTGCGGGCGCGCACGGACGAGTTCAAGCAGCAGGTGGGGGCTGGAGCGAGTCTCGACGACATTCTGGTTGCGGCCTTCGCCACTTGCCGCGAGGCGGCCAAGCGCACGCTCGGTCAAAGGCATTTCGACGTACAGCTCATCGGCGGCATGATCCTGCACGAGGGACGGATCTCGGAGATGAAGACCGGCGAAGGCAAGACGCTGGTCGCGACGCTGCCGGTCTATCTCAATGCGCTTGCGGGGCGCGGCGTGCACGTGGTGACCGTGAACGACTACCTGGCAAAGCGCGACGCCGAGTGGATGGGGCAGATCTACAATTTCCTCGGGCTCAAGGTCGGCGTCATCGTCCATGGCCTGGACGACGAGCAACGCAAGCAGGCTTACGACGCCGACGTCACCTACGGCACCAACAATGAGCTCGGCTTCGATTATCTGCGCGACAACATGAAGTATCGACTCGAGGACATGGTCCAGCGCGGGCACATTTACGCCATCGTGGACGAGGTCGACTCGATCCTGATCGATGAAGCGCGCACCCCGCTGATCATCTCGGGTCCGTTGGACGACCGCTCGGAGTTTTACAACACCATCGACGCCTATATCCCGAAGCTCGAGAAAGCGGATTACGAGGTCGACGAGAAGCAGCGCACGGTGACGCTGACCGAGGTCGGCATGGAGAAGATGGAGCAGATGCTGCGCGGCGACGGTCTGCTCAAGGGGCAATCGCTCTATGACGTCGAGAATGTCTCGACCGTGCACCACGTGAATCAGGCCTTGAAGGCGCACAAGCTGTTCCACCGCGACAAGGATTACATCGTGCGCAACGGCGAGGTGGTGATCATCGACGAGTTCACCGGGCGCATGATGCCGGGGCGGCGCTATTCGGAGGGCCTGCACCAGGCGCTGGAGGGCAAGGAGCGCCAGCCGATCCAGCCGGAGAACCAGACCCTCGCCTCGATCACGTTCCAGAACTACTTCCGCATGTACGAGAAGCTCGCGGGCATGACCGGCACCGCCCTGACCGAGGCCGACGAGTTCATCGACATCTATAATCTGGAAGTGATCGAAGTGCCGACCAATATGCCGATGGTGCGGGTCGACGATGACGACGAGGTCTATCGCACGGCGGCGGAAAAGTACCGCTCGATCCTGACCCTGATCGACGACTGCAAGGCGCGCGGCCAGCCGGTGCTGGTAGGCACCACGTCGATCGAGAAGTCCGAGCAATTGGCGGAGATGCTGCGCAAGCGGGGCTGGGAACAGCACGATTTCTCCGATCCCGATGCGTTCGCCGCGCTCTATTCCGGCGACGACGGGGCCTCCAAGGCCAAGGTGTTCGCCATCCTCAACGCGCGCTATCACGAACAGGAGGCCTATATCATCGGCCAAGCCGGGGTGCCCGGAGCGATCACCATCGCAACCAACATGGCCGGGCGCGGCACCGACATCCAGCTTGGCGGCAATGCCGACATGCGTATCCGCCAGGAGCTCAAGGAGATCGGCCCCGAGACCGAGGAGCATGCGCGGCGGGCGGCGGACATCCGCGGCCAGGTGGCCCGGCTCAAGGACAAGGCGCTTGCCGCCGGTGGGCTTTACGTCCTCGGCACCGAGCGGCACGAGAGCCGGCGCATCGACAACCAACTACGCGGCCGCTCCGGGCGGCAGGGCGACCCCGGCCATTCCAAGTTCTTCCTGTCCTTGGAAGACGATCTCATGCGCATCTTCGGGACCGACAAGCTCGACACCATGCTGCAGCGGTTGGGTCTGAAGGAGAACGAGGCGATCGTGCATTCCTGGATCAACAAGGCGTTGGAGAAGGCGCAGCAGAAGGTGGAGGCGCGCAACTTCGACATCCGCAAGAACCTGCTCAAGTTCGACAATGTGATGAACGACCAACGCAAGGTCATCTTTGACCAGCGGATCGAGTGGATGCGGGACGAGGAGGTCAATGAGATCGTGGCCGACATGCGCCACGCCGCGGTTGATGACCTCGTCGCCAAGCACGTCCCCGAAAACGCCTATCCCGAACAGTGGGATACCAAGGGGCTGCGGGAGGAGCTCAAGCGCATCCTCGACCTCGACTTGCCGGTCGACGAATGGGCGAAGGAAGAGGGCATCGCCGACGAGGAGCTGCTCTCCCGCATCGAGCGGCGCGCGGACGAGCACATGGCCGCGAAAGTCGCGCAATGGGGCGCCGACGTGATGCGCTACGTCGAGAAGTCGATCCTGCTGCAGACGCTCGACCACCTGTGGCGCGAGCACCTGGTCATGCTCGAACATCTGCGCCAAGTGATCGGGCTGCGCGGCTATGGCCAGCGCGATCCGCTCAACGAATACAAGGCGGAATCGTTCAACCTGTTCGAGGCCATGAGCGCCCATCTACGCGAGGCGGTGACTTCGCAGCTGATGCGGGTCGAGATCAGGGCGGCACCGCCACCGGAAGAGCCGGCGAGTTTGCCATACATGGAGGCGCACAAAATCGACCCCTCGACCGGCGAGGACGAGCTCGCCCTTGCACGTGCCGGGGCGGAGACTCTCGCGCGCCACGGGATCACCGCCGGCGCGGCGGCGCCCGAGCGTAAGCCTGACGATCCTTCAAGCTGGGGCAAGGTTGGCCGCAACGAGGCCTGTCCCTGCGGCTCGGGCAAGAAATACAAGCACTGCCATGGGCGGTTCGCTTAGGCAGACGAAGCGAATAGTCCGTTGGCTATCGCGGTCACGCCTGACCGTCAGTTCCAGGCCCCGAAGCGATTTTCGAAGCCGCTGGAGGGCACGGTCGGCGCGGCACCGTTGAGCACGCTTGGAGCGCTGCCCGCATTTTTCTCCGGCTCGGCGTCCTGTTTCGACGAGGAGGGTTTGGTTGCGGCTGCGTTTGCGGTCTTGGTCTCTGCCGATGGTGGCGCGGACTTAGGCCGGGATGCGCTGGCGGCGCTCTGCCCGGTCTTCGCCGCGGAGGCGGCGGGCTTCGATTTGGACGCGGACGCCTCGGCGGGCTGAGTCGCGCGCGAGTCCTCGGCCTTGGAGCCGAACAGATTGCTGAAGAAGCTGCCGACCCCGCTCGAGCTTCCCGGCACCGCCGAGGCGACCTGCACCGACGAACGCGGCCCGGAAGCGGGCTTGGACTCGGCAGAGGCAAGGCTCAGCGTGCTCGCGCTCATTGTCTCGGCGGGAGGTTCGAACCCCGGTGGGTTGACGTGGGGCGGGATCGTGCCCGCTGCCGTGCGAATGGTCGCGCCGGGACCACCGTTGCTCTTCACGGCAGTCAGGAACGCTGCATTCATGCCGCCGTCCACGCCCATCTTGACGGGGACCGTCTGCGTACCCCGGCTGATCAGTTCCGCGGTCTGGGTCTCGTCGCGGTGCTGCTTCTCCCTGACCGCGGTGGCGATCTCCTCGGGAATCCTGTAGGCCGGGCAGCGGTCGGCTGGGCTGAATTTGGCCGACGGTTCGGCGCCGAACACGTAGCGCTTCTCGCAGACGTCGACCTTGGGCTCCGCTCGCGTGACCTCGAAATAGTCATAGCCCTCCTTGAGCATCTTCCAGAACGCCATATGCGGCGAATTGCGATGCTTGGCCATGTTGAGCGGGGTCATCTTGAACGGGTAGGCCTGAATCTGGAACGACCTCTGGCCGCCGAAGAAGGATTCGCGCGCGAGCGCGTAAATCTCCGCGATCTGCTCGTCCGTCATGGCGTAGCAGCCGGCCGACGAGCAGTCGCCATGGATCATGAGAAAGGCCCCGGTGCGTCCGTTCGCTCGATCGTAAGCATTCGGGAAGCCGGTGTTGATCGCGAGGTAGTAGTTGGAATTCGGGTTCATCAGGCCGGGAGTGATGGTGTAGAAGCCTTCCGGCGCTTGGCGGTCGCCTTGCTTGATCTTGGGACCGAGTTCGCCCGACCAGCGGCAGATCGGATAGGTGTTGAGGAGGGCAAAGCGCCCGCTCCTGTCCTGCTTCCAGACCTCCAGTTCGGATTCCTCTTTGAATATCCGCACCAAGATCGGCGATTCTTTCGCCATGTTCTTGCTTTCGATTTCGCCCTGCATCCGGTCGGAAAGAGGTTGCATGTGGCGGCCGTTGACCGCGGAGGTCGTGCCGTCGGTGTCGCAACCGGCCAGCGCTAGCGCCGCCGCAATCGCAGCTGACGCCAAGAGCGCGCGCACCAAGGGTCGACGATTCAACGAAAGCTCCCCCCGCCCGCGAGGCTTCCCCAAGCCTCTCCCCTGCCCAATCGCTTATCGGAAGATTGCCCGTCGCAGGGCACCGATGAATGCTCGATTGAGCACGCCGATGGATGAAAAGGGATTACTTCGGACTGAAAGGCGCTCCCACATCCCCCAACGGCAACGGGAACCTAGGCCAAGACTTGGGTAACATCAGGGCAAAGCTCAAGAATCGCATTTTTGAAGATTCGTTTGGAAAACAAGCGCTTACCCATCGTTCTCGGGGAAGAACGCGGCGCGGGTCGCGGCCTTCAGCCCCACGTGCGCCCGATGGCCAAGAACTTCTCGCGCCGCTGGCGGCGGACGGTCTCCCGGTCGAGGCCGGCAAGTTCCTCCAGGGCGTTGGCGATCGCCTCTCCGGTCGAAGCGATCGCGGCTGCCGGGTCGCGGTGGGCGCCGCCGGGCGGCTCGGTGCGCCTTGGCGGTGTCGCGCCACAGGATCGAGGCGGCGCCCTCCGGGGAGATCACGCTGTAGATCGCGTGTTCGAGCATCAGCACCCGGTTGGCGGAGGCAATCGCGATGGCGCCGCCCGAACCGCCTTCGCCGATGATGACCGCGACGTTCGGCACCCCGAGTTCGAGGCTGGCATCGGTCGAGCGCGCGATGGCCTCGGCTTGGCCGCGCTCCTCGGCGCCGATGCCAGGATAAGCGCCGGCGGTGTCGACCAGCGACAAGACCGGAATCCCGAAACGGTCCGCCATCTGCATCAGCCGCTCCGCCTTGCGATATCCCTCCGGCCGCGCCATCCCGAAATTGTGCTTGAGGCGGCTTTCGGTCGACGAGCCCTTCTCATGCCCGATGACGCAGACGCTTTCGCCGCGAAAGCGGCCGAAGCCACCGATGATCGCGACGTCATCGCCGAATTTGCGGTCGCCGGATAGCGAAACGAAATCGGTGATGAGGGTTCCGACGTAGTCGAGGCAATGGGGACGCTCAGGATGGCGAGCGACCTGGGTCTTTTGCCAAGGCGTGAGTTCCGCGTAGAGGTCTTTGAGCACCTGCGCGGCCCTAGCTTCGAGGCGGGAAATCTCCTCGCCGAAGGCGGCTGCACTGTCGCCAGTCTCGAGCGCGCGCAGTTCCGCCACCTTGGCCTCGAGCTCGGCCACCGGCTTTTCGAAATCGAGATAGCTGCGCATCGAGCCGCTCTCAGGCCCGCGGCGCCGAAGACTGGCTAGCGCGTTTCTTGCATGCCATAGCGCGCGTATTCCTCGGCAATGTCGGCCTGAAGCGCCTTCGCCGCCGCGATGTCGGCTTCGCCCGAGGGATCCTCGTTCTTCAATCTCGCCAAGCCGCGGCCGTAAAGCGCGAAGGCAAGCTTCGGGTTGATCCGCAGCGCCGCGTCGTAATCGGAAACGGCAGCATCGAAGTGAGTCATCTTGAGAAAGACGAAGCCGCGGCTGTCGAGCGTCGCGGCGTTGTTCGGCATCAGGCGGAGCGCTTCGTTGCAGTCGGCGAGCGCCTGCTTGAGGATTCCAACCACCGCGCGCGCCCAGCACCGGTTGTCGAACGCAGCAGCAAAATCCGCCTTGAGCTTGATAGCCTGGTTGTAGTCGTCGATCGCGCGATCGTAGTGCGCCTTGCCGAGCTGGGCGTTGCCGCGGTTGAAGTAACCTTCAGCCGATGGCCTGAGTTTGATCGCCTGGTCGTAATCCAGGATGGCGCGGTCGTATTCGCCCTTCTTGTCGTAGGCCACGCCGCGGTTGTTGTAGGCGCTGGCGAATTTGGCGTTGAGCTTGATTGCCTGGTTATAATCCGCAATGGCGCGGTCATAGTCGCCTTTGAGCCGGTAGCCGACGCCGCGATTGTTGAAAGCCTCCGCGAGCTTGTCGCCCTTGTCGCGCGCCGTTCTGATGACGGCGGAACAACCGTCGATGCGCTGATCGACCGTCACCGCGTCCTCGCTCTCGCACCAGCCACGCTCCTGAGGCGTCTGCGCGAGCGCCGAGGCGCCGGCAAGCGAGACACCGGCCAAGATCGAGCACAGACGCTTTACTGCCGTGCGAGCCATCGGCAACTCCATCGTTCGCGGCGGTCAGGCTAAATCATGTCGAGCGGTTTTGTCATTCCTCCCCCAACGGGTGCAGGTCGCGCACTAGGCTCTTGAGCCGCTCCTCGAGCACATGGGTATATATCTGTGTGGTTGAGATGTCGGCGTGGCCCAGCAGCGTCTGCACCACCCGAAGGTCGGCACCGTTGTGCAGGAGGTGACTGGCGAAGGCATGGCGGAGTACGTGCGGGCTCACCTGCGCAGAGCGTAGTCCCGCGGCCGCGGCGAGCGTTTTCAATTCGCGGGCAAAGTGTTGGCGGGTGAGATGGCCGGCTTCACCGAACGAGGGGAAAAGCCATTTCGCCTTCCGCTGAGGTCGTGCTGCGAACAGGAGCGCGAGATACTCGCCCATGGCCTTCTTGGCAGCTTCGTTGAGCGGCACGAGACGCTCCTTGTTGCCCTTGCCGCGAATAGTGAGCATGCGCGCGTTACGCTCGGCGGCTGAAACCGGCAGCGCAACGAGTTCGGACACCCGCAATCCCGTGGCGTAGAGCAATTCGATCAGGCAAGCGAGCCGCGCGGCGCGAAGCCGTGCTAGCGCGGGTTGGTCCGCCTTGTCCATGTCGGTGCGCGCCTGCGCCAGCAGCCGGTCTACCTCGGCGATGGTGAGCACTTTGGGCAGCGCACGGCCGCGTTTCGGCCCTTCGATGACGGCGGATGGGTCGTCGGCGCGGCGCCCCTCTGCATAGAGGAAGCGATAGAGCTGGCGGATGGCCGAGAGCCGCCGGGCCACCGACGAGGCCGCGAAGCGACGCTTGCCGAGCGATCCGAGATAGCCGCGCAGGTCCTCGGTCGAGGCACGAGCGATGCTGCGTCCCGCTTTGCCGAGCTCTGCGGAGAAGTCGGCGAGGTCGCGGGCATACGCGGTCAGCGTGTTCTTCGCTCCCCCGCGCTCGGCCGCGACCATATCGAGGAACAGCTCGATCAGGGTCTGGTCGGAAGTTGCGGCCTGCAGGGCCATTCGGCGATGACGCGCTCAGGGCTGCTTGGCGAACCGGTCCGGCGGAATCGAAACCGTAATCTCGCGCGGCTTCGGATCGAACCAGGTTGCGAGTATGAACATGGCGCCATAGGTCAGGCCGCCCAGAACCCCGATCAGAGTGAGAAATCGGAACAAACTCGGCATGGTGAACCCTCGAGCGCCAACTTCGCGTAAAACAATGGAGAAACTAGGACATAGGCGGCGAGCGCAAGCCGAGAAAAGATCGTGGCCGTCCCGCAAACATGGTTAATGGCGCGCCGGCAGCACGTCTGTGCTACCAAGCGGCGCAGCAAGTGGTTGTGCTAGAAGAGAAACCGGCTGAACGCGGCCGTGCTGGGCACCCGCAACGGCACTGGAGGATCGAGGAATATGTCGCACGGCGCGGCCCACGACGTCAGCACGCGACTGGAAGCCGCCATCACGGCGGCGCTCGGGCGGCGCTCGGTCGTGCTCGTGGGCATGATGGGGTCGGGCAAGTCATCAATCGGCCGCCGCGTGGCGCTGCGCCTTGGCATTCCATTCGTCGACGCCGATGCGGAGATCGAAAAGGCAGCTGGCATGTCCATCAGCGATATCTTCGCCATCCGCGGGGAGGGGGAGTTCCGCGCCGGTGAGACGCGCGTGATCGCGCGCCTGCTTGAGGGCGGGCCGCAAGTGCTGGCGACCGGCGGCGGAGCGTTCATGAACCAGGACACCCGCGCCGCCATCGCGGCCAAGGGCATCTCGATCTGGCTCAAGGCCGAATTCGACGTGCTCATGAAACGTATCAAGCGCCGCCAGGATCGGCCTCTGCTCAGAACCGAAGATCCGGCCGCAACGCTGCGCAAGCTGATGGAGGAGCGCGATCCAACCTATGCT
>VAZL01000920.1 GCA_005883445.1 Alphaproteobacteria bacterium
GCCCAGGGCGATGGCGCCGGCGAGCCAGCCATAATCTTGGCGCGCGAGCGGCTGCTGCCGCGCGGCGGGCGCGTCGAGACCTAGTGCCGCCAGGGCGCGCAGCAGCGCGATGCCGATGCCCGCGCCGCAGTAGAACAGGCCGGCCAGAATCACGGGGTGCACGACCCCGAGCAGCGCCTTGGCCGCAGGCGTGGAGACCCCGAACAAGGCGGCCGATGCGAGCGCGGCAAGGACGGCGGCGCGATTCATGCTTTCGATCGGTGCATCTATCCACGAGCTCCGCGTGAAGCTCATCGCCCCAGCGATGATCGGCTCTCGGAATCGAGCCGCACCTCGGCCTGCCAGCTCGCGGCGGTGACGGACGGCTCGAGACTGAGCCGCCCCACGATCTTCTCGACGTCGGCATCGACACGATGAGGTGCTGTCAGATGCGCCGTTACGCAGACGCGTTCGCCTCCGCCGACGTCGTTGCTGTCGAGCCCACGTAGCGCCAATCACGACACCACATATCCAATCTCGAGCTCGGTCGACACCAGGGGCTGTCGATTGATGAAGTTGACGACGGGCCGCAAGAGCAGGTTGACGAACACGACGAATCCGGTCGCCAGCGTGGCATAGGCCAGATAGCCCGCGCCCGCCAGCACGCCGATCGCCGCGGAGCACCACAGCGTGGCCGCCGTATTGAGCCCGCGTACGCTCATGCCCTCGCGAAAGATCAATCCGGCGCCGAGGAACCCGATCCCCGATACCACTTGTGCCGCGACACGGGTCGGGCTGCCCTCGCCCGGAACCAGCGCAGCAAACACGACGAAGCTGGCCGCGCCCAAGGCGACCAGCGTGTTCGTGCGCAATCCCGCAAGGCGGTTACGCCATTGCCGCTCAAAGCCGATGGCGGCACTGAGGCAAAAGGCGACGGCAAGATTGATCGCTGCCTGTTCGATGGACATCGTCATCGCCGATCACTCCCCGCTGGGTTGGCTGCGACCACGGACCGACCGGTGACCGAACAGCGCCGTTCTCGCCGATCGCTCCACAATTCGGGCAGCACCAGAGCCGTGCGCAGAACGATGGGAGGAATTCTATGCCGCTCGCAAGCCCGATGCCGCCGCGTGGTGTCCAGGACGCGAACCGAAATATAGCATGTGCTTCCCAACGGCGCGCCTTATCGAGATGGACGGCCATGACGTTGGCCATCCCTATAAAATCGCCATCCCTATAAAATCGTCATATCGAGTTCGGCGGCCAAATGGAGATTTGAGCACGGACGCGGTCTGGTCGGCGCCGCTTGCATGGATCGATCGCCGCGTAACGCCTTCGCCGCAGGCGTGGAGACTGGACGCGTGCGAGCCGGCTCGATAGCGATATAGTGTCGACCCAGCTGCTGCTGCAGTTCACGAAAGGTGGCCGCGGCTGTGCTTCGACGCAGCGAAATCAAGCGAGTTCCCAATGAAACGGCTTAGAATCGTTCTCATTCTCGGCTTGGTCACGGCCGTGAGTTGCGCCGCGACAAGCCAGCCTCTGCCGAATCCAGCGCAACAGCCCCCGCCATTGTCGGCGCCGACCCAGGAGCTTCCGAAAAGCTACATTCCTGGCCTTGGTGAATTCATGGGACGAATTCAGACGGATCACGCCAAGCTTTGGCTCGCCGGGCAGGCCCGCAACTGGGAGCTCGCCGGATACCAATTGAGCGAGCTGAAGGAAGTATTCTCCGACGTGCAGGACCTCGTTCCCCGCTATCAAAATGTTCCGGTCGGCGACATGATCGATGCGCTTATGACCGGTACAATCGCCGATATGGAGGGCGCAATCGCAACGCGCGATTTCAGCAAGTTCTCGACCTCCTTCGATGAATTGACCGCAGCCTGCAACTCCTGCCATCAGGCCGCGAATCGACCCTACATCGCGATCCGACGGCCGACGCGATCAAATTTTAGCAATCAGGACTTCTTGCCGGCGAAGAAATGAGCGTCATGGGGCGCACGGAAAATAGAGATAGACGGCCCGCGGGATGAGACCACCTCATCCCTCACCCGCTGCGAAAGGCCACGCAATGAGCGAGGTTGCTTCGAATGTCCGTCCGAGCCGCGCTATGTAGCGCCGTCATTCTGCTGAGCTTGCCCGCACGGGCCGAAACCCCGACTGCATTGGCATCCGCATCGGCCTCGACGCCAAGGAGCGCATCAAGGCCGACCCGCGCGAGCTTGCGGTGACGTATTACACCGGCGAGAAGGCGCCGTGTCCTTGCATCGCCGACGGCGTGATGCTGGCGACCAACGCCAGCCCGGGGCAGGGAACGCTCGTCATCGCGCCGGAGAAGGCACCGGCTGGACTGCTTGCCGTGGTCGTCGTGCGTGACCGAAAAACCGGCGAAGGTTTGCGCTATACCGTCGCCGACGCGTGGCTGCCGAAGGTCTTGGAATGGAGCAAGACCTCTGATCCCGCGGGGCGCTTCGACGCTGCGATGAAAGCGGAAGGGTTATTCGAGGTGACTCCGGCTCCGGCGCCATAGACGCGAAATTCAAATCACGCATGACCTGTGGCGATCGTCGTGCCGCGCATACATCGGCAATTCAACCCACTCGGATGCGCTTTAAAACCGGGCATGGAAGCGTCCGGCGAACGTATTCACCGGACCGCGGTCCCTGTTGTAGGCGGGGTTGGCGATGAACTGGTAGTCGAAGCTCACGCGCATCTCGGGTGAAAGCGCGTAGCTGTAATAAGTCTCGAAGATCTTCTCGAGCCCGGGATTCGGCAGCTGTCCGTCGCCGATGAGGATGCCCAGGCCGCCGGCGTCGAAAAACGCCTGGTGCACGCCGGAGATGTTGTTGATCACACCGGCGATGCCAACGGTATCGTCAGGCCGGCCCCAGTTCTTGCCGTTGATCGAGACGCCGCCGGAGACCGTCCGGTCGATGTCGGTGAAATCCCACGGCTCGACGTTGCCGTCGGCCCAGCCGGCGCGGGCGAATACGCCGACCGTTTCCGAGAGTTGCTGCTCCAGGTTCATGCTGACACCGGGGCGGCTGGTATAGCGTCTTACCAAGGTGGTGTCGGCCGGCCCACCGATGATCTGGGCGAGCGCGATGGCGTCCTGGTACTTCCCACAATTCGTAGCGCTTCTCGATTTCCGCGACCAACGCGTACTGCTGAAAGGTCGGGTCGAGGACGCCGCCGTTGGGACTGTCGGCGCCGGCCGGAGACGCCGACAAGTCGAAGGCGCCGGCGCGCAAGGTCCAGGAGCCCTGGTACCATTCGGCGGCCGCACCGTAGGTGTAGCCCCAGCCGTCGCCGGCATAGTCGAACGTGCCGGCATTGATCAGCGACCAGTTCAGAAAGTCGGTCTTCGGACTGTTGGCATATTTGTTGGTATCGAAGATGTCGACGATGGCGAACTTGCCGACCGTCAACACGAGGCGGTTCTCCGTGTGCGTCCCGGCGAACTGGCTGATGTCGGCGTCGACCTTCTCAAC
>VAZL01000003.1 GCA_005883445.1 Alphaproteobacteria bacterium
CGAACGAGCCGGTCGTGATCAAACATCGCTATAGCGCCTTCGCCAACTCGGAGCTGGACGATTTGCTCAAGCGCCGGGGAATCCGCAGCCTGTTGCTCGCCGGAGTCGCCACCGACACCTGTGTCGAATCGACCGGACGGGACGCTTACTTCATCGACTATTACGTCACCTTGGTGGCCGACTGCTGTGCCGGCGCCGCCGAGCGTGATCATCTCATGGCGCTTGAGCGTTTCGAGCGCGACTACGGCGCGGTCGTCAGCTCCGCCGATGTCATTGAAGCTTGGGAACGCTGCGGCGCACTGGCGACGCGCGCTCTGGCCGCGCACGCAGGTTGAGATCGGCTGAGGCGTCCCGCCGTGACGCAGACGAAGTCGCTTAGTTCCGAGACCAATGCGGAAGCGGCATATCTCTGCCTGCAAGGCGTGAGTAAGGTCTATGCTACGCATGACGGTCCGGTACGTGCCCTCGAGCAAGTCTCGGTCGGGGCGCGGCGCGGCGAATTTCTCTCGGTGCTCGGACCGAGCGGCTGTGGCAAGAGCACTCTGCTCATGATCGCAGCCGGACTGCTGCGCCCCTCGAGCGGTGCCGTCAGTATTGACGGTGCAGTCGTCACCCGCCCACGCACCGATATCGGCATCGTATTCCAGAGTCCGGTGCTGCTGGAATGGCGAACGGCACTCGGCAACGTGATGCTGCAGGCGGAGGCGAAAAAGCTCGAACGCACGGCCGCCAAACGGCGCGCGCGCGACCTGCTGGGCGCCGTGGGCCTGAGCGGCTTCGAGGACAAATACCCACATGAACTCTCCGGGGGTATGCGCCAGCGGGTTTCGTTGTGTCGCGCGCTCATCCACGATCCAAACCAGCTCTTGATGGACGAGCCGTTCGGCGCGCTCGATGCGCTCACTCGCGACCAATTGGTTCTCGACCTCCAGCAGATCTGGAACAAGCGGCGCATGACGGTTCTGTTCGTTACTCACAGCGTGCCGGAAGCGGTGTTTCTCTCCGATCGCATTATGGTCATGACGCCACGACCGGGAAGGCTCGATCGCATGATCGACATCGAGCTGCCGCGGCCGCGCACGCTCGCCATGCGCGAGACGCCGGAGTTTGCGGCTTATATTCGCGAAATTCTCGACCTGTTCCTGGCCCGCGGCGTTCTGCGCGAGCACTGAGGTCTCAGATGGCCGAAGCCGAACGCTCATTGCCTCGATCGCCTGCTGTCGCCGTCGCGGAGTCGGAGGCAAGCGCGGAACGCAGCCGCGCGCGGCGCGCGTGGCGCGCGCGAATCCGAAACGTGCTCTATCCCGTCGGAGTCGTGCTTGGCGTGCTCGTCATCTGGGAGGCGGGCACGCGCCTGCTCGAAGTCCCGGCCTTTCTCTTGCCGCCGCCCAGCGCCGTAGCCGTCTCCTTCATCGCCAATGCACCCCTTCTCCTGTTTCATGGTTGGATAACGACGGCAGAGATTTTGCTCGGATTCGCGCTCAGCATCGTGGTCGGGATTCCGCTCGCGCTGGCGATCTTCCTGTGGCCGACGTTTTCTCGCTCGGTCCTGCCGCTCCTGGTCTCGTCGCAGGCGATGCCGAAAGTAGCGGTGGCGCCGCTGTTCCTGGTCTGGTTCGGTTTCGGGCTGCTACCCAAAGTCCTTATCGCGTTCTTGATCGCCTTCTTTCCGGTGGTCATCAGTACCGCGGTCGGACTTGCTTCGATCGAACCGGAGAAGATTTATTTGGCTCGCTCCATGGGTTTTGGCGCCACCGCCACCTTCTTCAAGTTCCGCCTCCCCAATGCCCTGCCTTCGATATTCGGCGGCCTGAAGATATCAATCACGCTGGCGGTGGTCGGAGCAGTGGTCGGCGAATTCGTCGGCGGTGACGCTGGCCTCGGTTATCTCCTCATGGTGGCGAACGGCAGCATGGATACCAGGCTCCTTTTCGCCGGCATCGTGGCGCTCACCGTCTTGGGTGTGGTCTTGTTCCTATTGGTCGAGCTCGCCGAGCGTCTCGCCATCCCGCGACACATCATCGCGGGTGACAGAGGAGTCCATGAGACGGCCTAGGGCACATAGCCCGGCGCGTCGGTACACGGCTCAAGGCACAATTTCAGCGCATAGGATTTTCGCCCGGCGGCT
Source organism: Alphaproteobacteria bacterium (assembly GCA_005883445.1). Classification (GTDB taxonomy): domain Bacteria; phylum Pseudomonadota; class Alphaproteobacteria; order Rhizobiales; family Xanthobacteraceae; genus VAZQ01. The sequence continues at coordinate 2,129 of VAZL01000003.1, forward strand.
ATAGGGGGGATGATCCGTCGTTCCATCTGCAACGCTCATCCCGATGCCGATTGCCACCTTTCCCACGGCATGCAGACGCGCTCGGCCAAGATGACGAGGCCATAGAGTAGAAATCCAAGTATCGACAAGCTGAACAGCGAGACGAACGACATCGAAGTCCGCAACTCGGTATTGGCGATGATGATCAGGTGGCCGAGCCCTTCGTTGCCGCCGACGAACTCTCCGATGACCGCGCCGATCACGGAGAGGGTGCTTGCAACCTTCAGGCTGCTGAAGAGATACGGCAGCGCATTCGGAAGCCTGACTTTGGAAAATTCCTGCCACCGCCCCGAATGCAGGATGCGGCAGAGATCGAGCAATTCCTCTTCGATCGCCACAAGTCCGGTGACCATATTCACGACGATCGGAAAAAACGAGACCAAGAGCGCCAGCAGCACTTTCGACGTGAGCCCATAGCCGGCCCAGATCAACAGCAACGGCGCAATGGCCACTTTTGGGACGATCTGCAGCACAACGATCTGCGGATAGATCATGTTGCGGATGATGCGCGAATAGACGATGACGACCGCCAGAAATACCCCGACCGCCGCGGCGAGCAGGAAACCGACGACCATTTCGTAGAAGGTAATCCACGAGTGATAGAGATACAGCGGGTAACGCGTCACCGCTTCGATAAAAATCGCCGAAGGTGCGGGAAGGATGAACCCCGGAATATGAAAAATGCGAGTCAGCAGCTCCCATACGGCCAAGGTAGCGATGATCGAGATGGTTGTCGTTCCGATGTCGGTTTTGCTGATCCCCATGGACGATTCTCACTCCCGTTGCAGGATTGTATCGCGGGGAACCCCTGACAAGCTCCAGCGCAAGTCTCAGATATAAAGCAAGCCGATCTTGCGGCCGATCATCCGCACGCACTCGGTGAAACGGGGATCGAGCTTGGTCTCCGGCATCCGCGGCCGGGGCAGCTTCACGTCGATGATGTCCGCGATCATTCCCGGTCGAGGGGTCATTACGATGACGCGGTCGGCTAGGAACACGGCCTCGGAAATGCTGTGGGTGACGAGGAGGGTTGTCTTGCGCCGTTGGCTCCAGATGCGAAGCAGTTCGAAGTTCATTTCTTCCCGCGTCATGAGATCGAGCGCACCGAATGGCTCGTCCATCAACAAGAGGGACGGGTCATGGATCAAGGCGCGGCAGATGGCGGCACGCTGCTGCATGCCTCCCGAAAGCTGAGCAGGATAGTGATGGCGAAAGTCGACCAGGCCGGCCAGCTTCAGGAGATCGAGAGCGCGTTCGCGGTTCTCCTGCCGCGGCAGGTGCAACATTTCGATCGGCAGCATCACGTTGTCGAAAATGGTGCGCCACTTGAGCAGCACGGGACGTTGAAACACCATCCCGACATCGGACAATGGCCCGCTGACGCCGCGACCGCGAACCGTGACCGACCCCGACGAGGGGAGTAGGAGGCCAGCGATGATCCTCAGCAGCGTGCTTTTGCCGCAGCCGCTGTGGCCGACGATCGTTACGAATTCCGCATCTGCAACCGCGAACGAGACCTCGGACAGCGCCTGGACCGGGCCATCCTGCGACGGATACACCTTGCTGAGGCTGCGAACCTCGATCGTGCCCCGGTGACGCTCTTCGCCCGGGGCTGACGTTTCCATGGCGGATCGTCGTGGGGCTGGCGGAAGCTTAGAACGCTGTCTCCTTGGGAAAGAGCTTCGGTGTGAACTGGTTCGTATAGACGTCGTCCACCGAGACGCCCTTGATGTTGAAGTATTGCGACACGAAATCCACCGTGCGTCGCATCTTTTCGGCATCGATGTAGCCAATGCCCTCGCGTTTGGCCGTATCGGTCAAGAGATGCTTGATCGCAATGCGAAAGTGCTCTCTTGCCTGATCAGGATCGACGGCTGGATTGTGTTTGAGGAAGATCGCCAGCGCCTCCTGCGGGTTCTCGATCGACCAAGCCCAAGCCTTCATGGTCGCTTCGATGAATCGCTTGGCACGATCCGGTTGGTTGGCGATGAGATCATCACGCACCAGCAACCCGTGCGAATAGAGGTCGAGCCCATAATCGGCGTAGGGAAAAACCTTCCAATGTTTGCCGACTTCCTTCGCCTTCGCGGAGAAGGTTGGTCCTTCGGTCAGAAAGAGCACGACCGCGTCCACCTGGCCCAGCATCAGACTCGCGGCGCGGGCAGGCGGTGTCATATCGACCCATCGCACCGAATCGGGATCGATTCCGTTAAGCTTCGCAAAGGCCGGAAACATCACTCGGCTTGCGTCACCGACGCTCGAACCGATTCGCTTGCCTTTGAGATCCTGCGGCGTCTTGATGTTGTTTTCTTCCAGCGTTCCGAAGGCATAGAGCGACTTGTCGTGAATGACGCCGGCGACCTTGATCAGCGCGCCTTTGGAGCGTGCGAGGATGAGCGTCGGCGTATCCGAGAATGCAAAGTCGACCGCGCCGGCCGCGTACGAGGAGATCGTCGTGGCAGACCCTTCGCCCTTGACAATCGTCACGTCGAAACCGGCGTCCTTCCAGAAGCCCTTGTCGAGAGCGGCGAAGAAGGGCGCATGCTTGCCGTAGGGCGTGAAATCCAAGAGAAAGGTTATTTTCTCCGTCGGACGGCCGACCTGCGCCTGCGCGAGACGGAGCGGCACCGGTCCGTCATTCGGAATGGTCGAAGAAGACGATGCCTGGCCCGCGCCGCTACCTAGGATTGGGGGCCTTGCGGTCTCTTGCGCAGAACTGGTGGCGGCAGAGCCGCCAATGACGGCGCCCGCAATGAGATGAAGGGCGGCAATGACGCAGACTCTTCTATGGATGGTGCGCAGACGGCTCATCAGGAATCTCCACGATTGAGATACGGGGTAACGCCACATCACGGACCGCGTCGGGCCTTCGCGACGATATCCTCCGATCGCTGGCAACCCCGGCCGGGAAAACGCGTTGCCTGACGGCGTCCAAGCGAAACAGCCCGGTCAGCCGGTGTCAATGCTGATGTAGCCGATGCGTCGCTGCGGCATCGAAGCGCAGCGCGGGCCACGGCTCGTATGGAATCCTCGGCTCAGCCGGACCGTGCGTGTCGCAGAACCTCGCGCGCATTTTGTCCAAGAATTTTCTCGCGCTGGGCCGGCGGCAATTGCTGAAGCATCGGCAGCGCGATGGCGCCGTTCGCATCGCCGATCTCGTAGGGAAAGTCGGTGCCGAACATGACGCGATCGGCGCCGACAAGATCGATCAAGAAGCGCAGCGAAGCAGGGCTTGCTACGACAGTGTCGTAGTAGAACTGGGTGAGGTAGTGACTCGGCGGCTTCGTGATGTTGGCCCGGCAAGCGGGGTTCGCCTCGTACTTGGGCGCGTGATAGGCAAGGTCGAGGCGCCCGGCGAGATAGGGAAGCGTTCCGCCTCCGTGGGACAATACCAACCGGAGCTCGGGATGGCGCTCGATCACGCCGGAAAAGATCAGCCGCACGGCTGCGATCGTCACTTCGGTCGGCCACGCGATCACCGTGTTGAGAGTGTACTGGCCGAGCGACTCGCGTGTGATCGCGGTTGTCGCATGCATGAAGACGAGCAGACCCAGCTCCGCCAGCGTGTCCCATACGCTCGCGAACGCCGGCAGGTCGAGCGGCCTGCCCGCCGCCGACGTGGGTATGCAGGCTCCCTGAAAGCCGTGCTCCCCGACCGCCCGGCGGATCTCGTCGGCGGCTTTGTCCGGCTCGCCCAATGGGACGACGGCCATGCCGCCAAGCCGGCCGCCCCCGCGCTTGACCAGATTCGCCGTTTCGCGGTTCATGAGACGTGCAATCTCGATGCCGATGATATGCTCATGATCGGAGATGGTCCGCGGCGACGGCGAAATCAGCTGCAAGTCGATCCCGCGACGGTGCAGATTTTCGAGCCGCCCATCGAGGTCCCACATCAGCCGATCCATTTCGCCGTAGCCGCGGGTTGCGTAGCTGCCGTCGGCGCGAACCTCATAGGGCATGCCGTAGCTGGGCCTTGCCGCCGTCTCACGGATGAAATCCTCGGAGGCGGCGTGGGCATGAACGTCGACGATCATGTTGTGCCTTGCGAAGGGTCACGCAGTCGTCAGATGCGGCGATTGCGAAGCAGCGTGAATGCGAACGAGCGCGGGCGCTATTGATAGATGATCACGCCCATTGGTGTTGGGTTCCATCCGTTGCACGGATTGCGCTCCTGCGGGCAGTTCGAAATCCCGATGAGCAAATCCATCTCCGCCCGTAGATCGTAGTAGTCGCCTGGCACGCTGGTCGGCTCTCGTATCTCCATGGTTCCGTTCCCGTCCACCTCGACGTTCATGAACGGAACGAAGGCATTGGGAATGTCTCGATAATTGAAACCCCACGGACCGAGTGCCATGGCGAGGTTGCCGCGGCAATTCGGGGTGTTCGGGACTCCGTATCCGTGATCGTCATCATCGGGCGGCAGCGAATGGAATAAATCACATTGCCCTTTGTGAATTCGCGCCGCTTGTTGATCAGAAGCGAGTTTCCCATGTTGATCGCTTCGCCGAGATCCTGAGCATTGAAGCAAACGAGATCGGGCACCTGCTTGCCCTCGATGTCGACAAAACGCAGCACTTGCCCCTTCTTCATGTGAAAGGCGGCATAGCCGCGCGCAGGAATGATCCATTCCTCGACGATCGTTCCGGACACCGGATGCTTATGCAAAACGTCGCTCTGCGATGGCATGTCATCCCCCCTTTCCTTGCCTTTGCTTCAACTGCGCTGCACAAGCAGCAAAAAAAAGACAAGCATGGCGGACATTGAGCGTCAAGGCAGCGGGGTTGAACATCCAGTCGGTCATGCGCCAATCGATCACGAGCTCGTTCGCATTTCGATTCGGGCGCGAGACGAGCGGGTCATTGACCCCCAACGTCATCTGTGAAAACCTCGCAATAATGGCACACGACAAGCCGCGCTCCCGGCGTCAATTCATACGTGACAGCGGCATCGCCACGGGTCTCGCCGCGGTGTCGCTCGCGTGCGGAGCGCGCGCGCAGACCAAGCGGCAGGTTACCGTACGTCTCGATTGGATCTACCAGGGGCCGAATGCCGGCTTCATGGTGGCACAGGAGAAAGGCTTTTACGAACAAGCCGGTCTCAACGTCGAGATCGGCCCCGGCAAGGGATCCGGAAGCACCGCCCAGCTCGTTGCCAGCAAGGCGACGCAGTTCGGCTTCGCCGATGGTTATGTTGTCGGCAATGCCGTGTCGAAGGGCATGAATATCAGGGCGGTCGCGGGACTATATCGCCGCAATCCGACGGCGGTCGTGGTGCTCGCCGACTCCGACATCAAGACGCCGAAGGATCTGGAAGGCAAGACCATCGCCATTGCCGCCGGCTCGACCCAATTCCAGCAGTGGCCCGCCTTCGTCAAGGGCTGCGGGCTCGACGGCAGCAAGATTCGCGTCGCCAATATCGATCCAGCAGGCAGCCCACCCGCGCTGATCACGGGGCAGGTTCCTGCCATCGCCGGCTACGCCTTGGGTCAAGTCCCAAGCGTGGAAATCCGCGGCAACACCAAGGCGCGCATCTTCTGGTATGCCGACTGCGGCGTCACCGCGGTCAGCAACTGCATCGTGGTTCATAACGATCTGATCAAGGAGGAGCCCGAGCTGGTCCGCGCATTCATCAGTGCCAGCCTCAAAGGATTCTTGTACGGACGCCAAAATC
>VAZL01000921.1 GCA_005883445.1 Alphaproteobacteria bacterium
CTGACCCCCAGATTCGTAGTTTGAGGGTCGGTATCGGCGCGAGCACTTCCAGTGACGGCGGCAGGAAGCTGCGAATCCGTCCGCGACACTTGTAGCATCTCGTCGATTGATCGGGTCCGTCCGATTTGCACGCTACAGCGCGCAGGAACTAGCGACCGCGTCACCCAGCCTTTCGGTCGGCACCTTGGGCGGCCTAGATGGACGCACCGAAGGCAATGGGCCGCACCGCCGATGACGTCAAAACGGCATCAGGAGAAACGCCGCAAGCTTCCGCGGGGGCATCACGCTCTGGACGAGTGTGCGCCGACACGGGGCCGCGGTATGGCAATGCCAATTCGCCCGGCGGGCCTCGATCCGATTGTGGCGGAGATCATCGAAGCACTTGCACGAACCATCATCAGAGATGAAGATCGTCGTGCCAGCTTGCCTCTCATGAACAAGAACGAATAGGCCCGGACCATGCGGAAGCGCGCCGCCATTTACGCTCGGTTTTCGTCCGACCGACAGAAGGATCGCTCGATCGACGATCAGGTCGCGCTGTGCCAAGCGCTTGCGGATCGGAACTCTTGGGCCGTAGCCATGATCTACGCGGATTTTGCCGCCTCCGGATCGACCGTGCACCGCCGGCCGGAATTCTCTCGGATGCTGACGCACGCAGAGGATCACCAGTTCGATATCATCATTGCCGAAGACATCGACCGGCTGGCACGAGGCGAAGGTGACGCGCCCAAACTGCGACAGCGCCTGGAGTTTCTAGGAATCGAGATGCACACTTGTACCGACGGCCATATCACTAAACTGCACGCTGGCCTGAAGGGTCTGATGAGTTCACTCTTCCTGGACAATCTCATAGCGCACACGAAGCGGGGGATGGCAGGTGTGGTCCGCGACGGTCGGCACCCGGGCGGCAAAATATACGGCTACAGAACGATCGCGGGCCGCCGAGGCGAGCTCGAGATTGTCGAGAAAGAAGCCGCAGTCGTGCGGCACATTTTCGAGCGCTATCTTGCTGGGGCCACGCCGCGCCAGATCGCTGGCCAACTCAACGACGACCGCGTGTTGCCGCCGCGTGGTGGCGACACTTGGCGCGCGTCAACGATCAACGGTAACACGCGGCGTGCCAATGGGATTTTGCAGAGCGAGATTTACACGGGGGTCATTGTCTGGAATCGGCTGAGGATGATGCGCGACCCGTCTACCGGGCGACGGATCAGCCGTCCGAACGATCCTAGCGAGATCCAGCGCGCGGCAGCCCCTCACCTGCGGATCATCTCCGACGAAACGTTTCGAGCCGCACAGAAGCGCAAGTCGGAAAGAGCTCACGTCAACCCAGGCACTCGAAAGCGTGCGAAACGGTTGTTGTCTGGCCTCCTGCGCTGCGGCTGTTGCGGCGGTGGGATGTCAGCCGCGAGCACCGGCGAACGCACGCGGATTGTGTGTACGAGGATGCATGAGTCCGGCACCGACGGTCTACGCTCTAAATTTGGGACCCGCGAGGCAATCGCCTATTTCGTCGAAGTCTATAATGCCGAGCGCAAGAGGGCGTCGAAAGCCGCCAGGAGGCAATCAGTCGATTTCGAACGCAAGCTGGCGCTCGCCGAACGTGATCTGAAGCGGGCGATCGACGGGATGATCCGGGGCACGATCTCAGAGGCCGAAGGCGATCAAATCATCCCCGAGTTGCGCCGCCAGCGAGATCGCGTGAAGGCCGCTCTCGCATCGGCCGCCAAACCGCCAAAGGTGATCGAGTTGCATCCGCCGTCGGTCGACGACTACCTGCGGGCGATCGAAAGACTCGCCGACTACGCCAATGGCCATTTAGCCAAGAGCGATGACGAGCTTGCGCGATCCCTGCGCAGGTTGATCGACAGCGTCATGGTGATGCCGGCAGAATCCGGCGAGGAGCCAGAAATCCAGGTTGCGGGCGGCCTCGCCTCGCTGTTGCCCCCCGAATCGAGGCGTTCTGGGTTGCCGGGAGAGGCGGTAGCGGGGGCCGGGATCGAACCGGCGACCTACGGATTATGATTCCGCCGCTCTGACCAGCTGAGCTACCCCGCCAATAACTTCGATACTTACAGGGCCGCCGAGAAGCTTCCGGAGTCCTCTCTGTCAACCTCGCGGACCGGCACCGGCTATGTAATGGAGGCAGAAACACCGAGCAAGTGGCAACCGGCGGCGCG
>VAZL01000004.1 GCA_005883445.1 Alphaproteobacteria bacterium
CACCGCGATGGCAGCCTGGCTCGGCGGCGTGATGACGTAGCTATTGGCATTGGCGCTCATGTTCGCTCTTCCAAGTGTCGGGAATTCAAGCCAAGGATGCGATGGCGACCGGCGGGCTCGGTTCCTGCTCGCGCAGCTGCAGGCGGTAGAACGAGGTGTAGCGTCCGCCCTTGCGCAGCAGCTCGTCGTGACGCCCTGCTTCGACGACCGTCCCATCCTCGATGACGAAGATGCGATCGGCATCGACGACGGTATGCAGGCGATGCGCGATCACGATCGTCGTTCGTCCTTCGCACAGGTGCTCGATCGCGCCCTGAACCTGCCGCTCGGATTCAGAATCGAGCGAAGCCGTCGCCTCGTCGAGCAGGATGATCGGCGCGTCCCTGAGCAAAGCGCGTGCGATGGAGATGCGCTGGCGCTCGCCGCCGGCGACTTGCAAGCCGTGCTCGCCGACTTGTGTGTCGTACCCGCGGGGAAATGCCGTGATGAAATCGTGCGCATAAGCGGCTTTGGCGGCGGCGACGACCTCGGCCTCGCTCGCGCCCGACCGTCCGAGCGCGATATTCTCGCGCACCGAGCCACGAAACAAGAAAACATCCTGCCCGACATAGGCGACCTGACTGCGCAACGAGCGGCGCGACACTGCCGCGATGTTCTGTCCGTCGATGATGATGGCGCCACTGTCGAAGTCATAGAAGCGCAGGATCAAATTGAGAATCGTCGATTTACCGCCGCCGGAAGGGCCAACCAAGGCGGTGACGTTGCCGGGCTCGGCCACGAAGGACAGATTCCTGATCACCTTCTCGCCCGGCCGATACGCGAATTGGACGTTCGCGAATTCGACCCGCGCCTTCGAAAGCTTCAGCGGCGGCTTGCCTTCGTCGCTCGATTCGGTCGGGGGATGGTCGATGACGTCGAACAGGATGCGCACCCCGACCAGCCCGCTGCTGAGGTCGATATTGAGCCGGGCGAGGCGCTTGGCCGGCTCATACGCCAGCATGAAGGCTGCGAGAAACGAGAAGAATTGGCCCGGGGTCGCGCCGGTCTCGATCACGCGGAAGCCGCCGTAGACCAGTGCGCCGGCGATCGCGAATCCGCCGAGCGCCTCCATCAACGGGCCCGAGCGGTAGGCGACGCGTGCCCACTTGTTCGATTCGTTCTCGAGGTCGGCAACACGAGCGTCGAACCGGCCGCGCATCTCCTCTTCCAGCGTGAACGCCTTGAGGATGCGCATGCCCTGCAGGCTCTCCTGCAACGTTTCCAGAACGCGCGCGCTGCCGGTGAACTGATCATGCGCAATCATCTTGATGCGGCGGATCATCTTGCGCAGAATCAGCATCGCCGGCGGCACCACGACGATGCTGAGCATGGACAGCACGGGATCTTGCACGGCCATGACCGCGGCAAGGCCGATGAGTGAAAGGAGATCGCGCCCGAGCGACGTAATGAGCAGGTTGAGCACGTGGCTCGCCGCGGCGGCGCCGGTGGTGAGCCGGGCCATGAACTCGGAGCTGTGGCGGTCAGCAAAGAAACCGACGTTATGCTGAAGCAGCTTTGCGAACATCCGTCGCTGATTATCGGCGATGATTCCGTTGCCGATGCGCGCGAGCGCGACGGCCTGCCCATAGGTGGCCATTCCCTTGATCATGAAGATCACGGCGGTCACGAGGGCGAGCATGATGATGCCCGGAAGGTTCTTGTGGACGTAGGCCTGATTGATCACGTCGCCGATCAAATAGGCGCCGAGCGCGGTGCTCGCCGCGGCAATCGCCATCAGGGCGAATGCGAGCGCATAGCGTCGCCATTGGCCGGCGGCCTGCTCCAGCAGCAGTCGCCGCACCAAAGCGGCCGTGCCTTTAGGGTCCGCGAACAATCGTTGAAAGTACGATTTGAGCATGCGTGATCCGTTGCGCGCAGCGAGCCGTTCTTGCCCAGGCAGGCGCGCTTTTCAAGCGGAATCCACGGCTGCGCGGACAACCGCCGACAAGCCGGCAGGCGCGGCATGCGCGCGATGGGGCTTTTGACGATGCCCGATGTCCTGTTCATCAAGACCTCCTCGCTCGGCGACGTCATCCATCACATGCCGGCGCTGATGGAGGCGCGGCGACAGCGGCCGGCCGCGCGGTTTTGCTGGGTGGTGGAGGAGGCGTTCGCGCCGCTCGTGCAAATTCATCCGGCCGTCTCAGACGTCATCCCGGTCGCATCGCGCCGCTGGCGCGGTACGCCGCTTGCGCCCGCGACCTGGCGCGAGATCGCCAGCTTCGGGCGCGCCGTGCGCGCGCGCCGCTACGACGATATCATCGACACACAGGGGCTCGTGCGCTCCGCGCTCATGGCGCGGCTCGCCCGCGGCCGCCGGCATGGCTACGACGCGAACAGCATCCGTGAGCGAGCGGCGTCGTGGTTGTACGACGTACGGCATCGCGTCGCACGCGACCTCCATGCCATCGCGCGCAATCGCATGCTGACCGGCCTCGCGCTCGGTTACGCTCCCGGTGGCGCCGTCGATTTCGGGCTCTCGCGCGAGGCTATCGCGCAAACGAGCGGGGAGCCTTACGGCATCTTGTTTCACGCCACGGCGCGGCCCGAAAAGGAGTGGCCCGAGGCGTCGTGGATCGCGCTCGGGCGCGCGCTCGCCGCGCGCGATGGTTCGCTTCTGCTGCCGTGGGGGACGCAGGCGGAGCGTGCGCGCAGCACGCGTATGGCTGCAGCGCTGTCGAATGGCCGCGTGCCCGAGCGGCAGCCGCTCGACCGTATGGCGGCGCTCATCGCGGGGGCGCGCTTCGTCATCGGCGTCGATACCGGGCTCATTCATCTCGCGGCGGCGCTCGGCGTGCCGTTGGTTGCGATCTTCACTGCGAGCGAGCCCGGCCTTACCGGGCCGATGGGGCAGGGGCCGATCGCCGTGGTCGGCGGCAAGCATAAGCAGCCGTCCGTCTCCGAAGTCGTGGCCGCGTTCGAAACGTTGCGCTCGCGTTCGCAGCCCTGGCAAAGACCATCCGATCCGCGTTCAAGGTCTTGAGCTCAGATCGACGCGCGTGCCGGTCCAATCGTTTGGCGGATCGACGTGGCGACCCGCTCGACCGGAATGTCGCGCATGCAGCGATGGTGGCCGAGGCGGCAGACCGGCTTATGGCACGGCCGGCAGGGGAGTTCGCCCGCGGTTTCGATCACCGCGGCGATCGGGTTGAGCGGAGCCCAGTGCCACGCGCTGGTCGGACCGAAGATTCCGATGGCCGGTGTACCGAGTGCAGCCGCGACGTGCAGTAGACCGGAATCATTCGATACCGCGACGGTCGCCGCGGCGAGCGCGAGAATCGCGTTACGCAGATCGGGCCCGGTGAGGTCGCGGATATCGGCGCCATCGGCGATTTCGCCGGCAAGCTCTTTTTCGCCTGGTCCGCCCACCACCCATATCCAATGGCCCTCGGCGGCAAGCCGGCGCGCGAGATCGGCGTAGGAGGCGGCGGGCCAGCGCTTGGAGGGTCCGACCGCACCCGGCGCGAGCGCAACCACGGGGCGCCCATCGGGCGCAAGCCCCAGCCGCTGGCGCCACGCGGCGCGTTCGGAGGCGGGCACCTTGAGTTCCGGCAACGGCCATTGCACCGGCGCGGCCTCCCCCTTGGGCAGGGCCAGCATGGCGCAGCGGTCGGCCATGCGCGGGAGCCGGCGCTCGCCGAAGCGCAGATCGTTGATCAGGCCGAAGCGGCCTTCGCCGACGAAACCGGTCCGGCAGGGTATTCCGGCGAGCGAGGGCGCTAGCGCGGATTTCCAGGTCCGCGGCATGACCAGCGCTTGACCGTACTTTTCCGCCCGCAGCCGCTGGGCGAGTGCGCGATGGTCGCCCAAGGCGAGGCGCTTGCGGGGCAGGTCAGCGACGACGCCCTTGCGCACGCCTGGCATGTAATCGAGCAGCGGTGCGACCATCGAGGTCGTCAAGATATCGATCGGGGCGCTTGGAAATCGTTGTTTCAACAACTTAACGACGGTATGGCAGCGAACGAAGTCGCCAATCCACATGTAAGGGACGATGAGAATTGGTGATTCGGACATCAGCTTGTCGGCACCCTTTTGTGTCATTACATTGGTTTGGGGCAATGAATATGAATTCATTTCTATAGGCGGCGGAGGGGCCGGGAAGCCGTTAGCTTGCCGGTATCGGCCTGTCCAGCGGGACAGGACGCGCAAGGATTGCCTCCGGGCTTGTTGACACTCCGGCCCGCGGAAGTTGCACGCCTGGGCGCCCTAGGGCAAAGGGAGGGCAGCGCTGGCGGCGGGGGACGGATGTTATTGGTCACCGGCGGAGCCGGGTTCATAGGGTCCAATCTGGTTGCCGGCCTTAACGAGGCCGGACGGACCGATATCGTGGTCAACGACGCGCTCGGCAACGCCGACAAATGGCGCAACCTTGGGAAGCGCCAGCTCGCCGACGTGGTGCCGCCCGGCGAACTGATCGGCTGGCTCGACCGCCGCAAGCTCGAAGCGGTTATTCATCTCGGCGCCATCTCCGACACCACCGCCACCGACGCTGATGCCGTTCTCGCCACCAATTTCCGCCTCTCGCTCAGGCTCCTGGACTGGTGCACGGCGACTCGCACGCCGTTCATTTATGCCTCCTCGGCTGCGACCTATGGCGACGGCAGCGAGGGCTTCGACGACGACTGGTCGCTTCCGGCGCTGCGCCGGCTCAGGCCGATGAATCTTTACGGCTTTAGCAAGCATCTGTTCGATCTCGCCGTGGTCGATCGCTTCGCGAACGGTGCGAAGCTCCCGCCGCAATGGGTAGGCCTCAAATTCTTCAACGTGTTCGGCCCCAACGAGTATCACAAGGGGGAGATGACAAGCTTGGTCGCCAAGCGCTTTGTCGAGGCGCGGGCCGGAAAGTGCGTGCGTTTGTTCAAATCCCACCGCGACGGCGTCGCTGATGGTGAGCAGAAGCGCGACTTCATCTACGTCGACGATGCGGTCGCGGTGATGCGCTGGCTCCTTGATACACCGTCGGTGTCGGGGATCTTCAACGTCGGAACCGGCAAGGCGCGCAGCTTCCGTGATCTCGTCACCGCCATGTTCCGCGCGCTTGGCCGAGAGCCGGCTATCGAATATGTCGACATGCCGGCGGCGATCCGCCGCCAGTATCAATATTTCACGCAAGCCAAGGTCGAAAATTTGCGCCGGGCAGGCTACAACGCCGGCTTCACCCCGCTCGAGGAGGGGGTGAATCGCTATGTCACGCTCTTCCTCAACCAGCCCGACCGGTATCGGTGACGGCAGGCAACGGCAAATCATCGAGCGATAGCGCCATGTTTAATTTCGAAGACGCGCTCAAGCTCATTTCCGAGCAGACCATCGTCTGCGTTGGAGATTTGATGCTCGACGACTTCGTCTACGGCGAGGTCTCGCGCATCTCGCCCGAGGCGCCGGCTCCGATTCTCGCGGTCACCCGCAACGATCTCACCGTCGGTGGCGCCGGCAACGTGGCGCGCAACATCGCGGCGCTCGGGGCGCACTGCGTGTTCCTCGGCGTCGTCGGAGAGGATGACGCCAGCCGTACGCTGATGCGCGCGCTTGCCGCCGAGCCTTTGATCGAACCCCATCTCGTCGTCGATCCGGCGCGTCCGACCACGCGCAAGGTTCGCTTCGTTTCCGAGCATCATTCGACCCATTTGCTGCGCGCCGACTGGGAATTGGCGCAACCGCTCAATCCCAAGACCGAGAAGGCCCTGGTCGATCGCACCCTGGCGGCGTTGCCGCGTGCGGCGAGCGTCGTCCTATCCGACTATGCCAAGGGCACCCTGACTCCGCGGGTCATTCAGGAAGTGATCCAGGCGGCGAAAAAGGCAAAAATACCGATCATCGTCGACCCCAAAGCGATTGATTATTCCATTTATCGTGGCGCGACGGTGATCAAGCCGAACCGCAAGGAGCTCGCGCAAGCGACGCGTGGGCGCGCTGACTGCGATGAAGACGTGATTGCGGCGGCGTCGGAGTTGAATCGCCTGCTGGGAACGGACGCCGTTGTCGTTTCGCTGGGCGACGCCGGCTTGATCCTGGTGCCGGCAAACGGGGCACCGCTCCACGTGCCTGCCTACCCGGTCAAGCTCCGGGACACCTCGGGTGCGGGCGATACCGTTGTTGCCGCGCTTGCAGTGATGCTCGCCACCAACGTGGACTATGAGCCCGCCGTGCGCGCGGCCAACGCGGCAGCCGCGGTCGTGGTCGGCAAGCGCGGCACCGCCACCGTCTCGGCGGCGGAGCTGCGTTCGCGCATTCTTCCCGCCGCGTCGCTCGCACCCGAAGAGAAAATCGTCTTCGATTGGTCGGTGCTCGACGAACGGCTCGCCGAATGGCGGGGCTTGCGCATCGGCTTCACCAACGGCTGTTTCGACCTCCTGCACCCCGGCCACATCAAGCTCCTGTCCGAGGCACACGCCGCCTGCGACCGGCTCATCGTCGGCCTCAATGACGATCGTGCCGAAGTGCTGGCGGCGCTCGAAGCCGTCGACCTCGTCGTCGTCTTCGAGCAGGATACCCCGCTCGAGTTGATCCGCCGCGTGCGTCCCAAGGTGTTGGTCAAAGGGGGCGACTACCGGCGCGAGGAGGTGGTGGGACACGAGCTCGTCGAAGGCGAAGGCGGCGAAGTGATCCTCATCAATCTCGTGCCTGGCTTCAGCACGACAAAGATCGTTCGCCAATCGCGCGCGCCGGCCCGGGTCAGAGGCTCTTGAGGCCGCACGGAGAAAGCTGTGCGCACGACCTTGCCCGATGGACGCGAGCAAAAGCTCGTGCGAGAGTTTTTCGGCGGTGCGCAGTCGGGGTTCTTTGTCGAGGTGGGCGCCAATAGGCCGCAGCAGGAATCGCAGACTTGGCACCTCGAGCAGCTCGGCTGGACCGGCGTCCTCATTGAACCGCAGCCCGACCTAGCCGACGATCTGTGGCGCGTGCGCTCCGCCAAGGTGTTTGCGGTGGCCTGCTCTTCGCCGGGGAACGCCGGACGGCGCATGGGGCTTCACCTCGCCGGCGCGTTGTCGTCGCTCGATCGCGACCGGATGGCACCGGGTGTGGAACCCGAGCGCGTCATTGAAGTACCGGTGAGGACGCTCGACGACATTCTGATCGAAGCTCGCGCGCCGGCGCGGTTCGAGTTGTTGTCGATCGACGTGGAAGGCCACGAGCTCGAGGTCTTGAGCGGGTTCGATTTCGCACGCTGGCGGCCGCGCCTAATCTTGCTCGAAGATCACGTTGGCAGCCTCAAGAAGCATCGGTTTCTTCAGGGGGCGGGCTACCGTCTGATCCGCCGCTTCGAGAACAACGGCTGGTATGTCCCGCGCGACGCGACGATCGGCGTGGCGCCGCGCGAACGCTGGGATATCGTTCGCAAATACTATCTTGGCCTGCCGTTCCGCATCGCGCGCAATGCGTCGCGAGGCTTGCGCCGGCGGCTGCGCAAGCGATTCATCCCATAGCCTCGGGTATCATCACGCTTTGGTGGACGTTGAGCTCTCGCGCCCGGCTGCAGCGATGCCCGCGCCCGCGGATGTCGCGGGCGAAAGGGAGGGTCGCTGCAACGGCGCGCTCGGCGGGGGCGGCCACGCTTTCATTTCCTCGTAGCGCTTGGCGTAGCGATAAAATGTGCCTTCGAAGTTTCCCAAGGCGATGACGAAACCCGCCCAGCCGTCACGGTACCCGTGCTTGAACAGATAGTGCTTGACGAACGCCCATATGCCGTGACCCAGCGCGCTTCCCATCGAGCTCCGCTTTCCTGAAAGCTTTCGCACACCGAGCGAGGAATAGCGGTTCATCTTGTTGATGAGCTCCTCGAGATTGCGAAACGGAAGCTGCCAGATGGCGGATTGCAGTTGTCCGAGCGGCCGTTGGGTCAAGAGCTCGTAGCCTTCGTGCACGGGGCCGTCGTCGTAACGCATGGC
The DNA here is from genome assembly GCA_005883445.1 of Alphaproteobacteria bacterium. Lineage (GTDB taxonomy): Bacteria > Pseudomonadota > Alphaproteobacteria > Rhizobiales > Xanthobacteraceae > VAZQ01. Next base: position 7,926 of record VAZL01000004.1, read on the forward strand.
GCCTTTGCGGAAGAGCTGCGGCTGGCGAAAATTCGGGTACCAACCCGATCCCTTGATCCAGCGTCCCATCATGTAGTTGCGGCGCGGCACGAGATAGGCGTCATGGGCCGGGGAGCTCGAGAGCACGGCAAGAATCTCGTCGCGAACTTCGGCCGTGCAGCGCTCGTCCGAATCGAGGCTGAAGATCCAGTCGCACCGGCATTCTGCAATGGCGCGATTGCGCAGATCCCCAAATCCGTAAAATGGGAGCTGGACGACCCGAGCGCCGAGGCTTTGCGCGATCTCAGCCGTGCGGTCGGTGCTGCCGGAATCGGCCACCACGATCTCGTCGGCCCACAATACGCTCGACACCGCGTCCGCGATTTTTTCGGCTTCATTGAAGGCGAGGATATAGGCCGATATTTTTTGCATGTTTCCTCGTTATTGAGCCCGACCGCGGCGCACGCTATCACAGCGGGGCAGGACATTGCAGGATGAAAGGGTGGAGCAGCGCCAAGGTGCCTGATCTGATCTCCATCATCGTCACGACCTATAATCGCGAGGACGCGCTCGAGGCGGTCTTGTCGTCATTGTCGCGCCAGAGCGATCGCGGCTTCGAGGTTGTGGTCGCGGATGATGGCTCGCGTGCCACGACCGCCGCCGTGGTGGAACGCTGGCGACCCCGTCTAGGTGTTCCGCTCGATCACGTGTGGCAGATGAATTGCGGCTTTCGCGCCGCAGAAATCCGCAACCGAGCCATTCTCGTGTGCCACGGCGATTACTGCATCTTCCTCGACGGCGATTGCATCGCTCCGGCCGATTTCGTCGCGACGCATCGCAGGCTCGCCGAACGCGGATGGTTCGTCACCGGCAACCGCGTGCTGCTGTCGTCGACCCTCACCGCGGCCGTGCTGAGCGACGACCTGCGGCCTGAAACCTGGAGCGCACCGGGCTGGATCCGGCAGCGCTTGCGCGGCGGCGTCAACCGGCTCGCCGCCGTGCTGCGGCTGCCGCTCGGACCACTGCGCAAATTGCGGTCGGGTCAGTGGCGGGGCGCGCGCTCCTGCAATCTTGCGATCTGGCGCTCCGATCTCGAGCGGGTCGACGGGTTCGATGCCTGCTTCAGCGGTTGGGGCCGCGAGGATTCCGATTTGCTGATCCGATTGCTACGCTGCGGCCTGCGTCGTAAGGACGGGCGCTTCGCGACCGGCGTCATCCACCTCTGGCATCCGCAAGTCGACCGTGCGCAACTGGCTGCCAACGATGCGCGGCTTGCGGCGGTGCTGCAAAGCGACCGTGTGCGCGCGCAGCGCGGCTTGTCGGCGCTGCGTGAAACCGCCGAAGTCGGCGAATATGACCGCCAAAATGAGCACCATGTCCGGGCGAAATCCTGAATCGATCGTCATGAACGAGAACGCACGCGCCCCGCGACTTGTTCAGATCGCCGATGGGCTGGCCACGGCCGTTGCGGTTTCGCTGCCGTGGTCGACCTCCGCGACTAGCATCCTGATCGCGCTCTGGCTCATTGCGCTCGTCCCGACCCTCGATGCCTCGTCGGTCCGGCGCGAAGTGCTGTCGGCGGCCGGCGGTCTGCCGCTGCTTCTATGGGCGCTCGGCGCCATCGGCATGTTGTGGGCGGACGTGAGTTGGAGCGACCGCATCGCGGGGTTGAGCGGATTTCACAAGCTACTTTTCATTCCGTTGCTGCTCGCGCAATTCCGCCGCTCCGGTCACGCGAAGTGGGCGATCCTCGGTTTTCTCGCGTCCTCGGTCGTGTTGCTCGTTGTCTCGTGGGCGCTCGTGCTTACACCCGGTATCCCCTGGCGCTGGCGCGGCCACAAAAGCCTTGGCGTGCCGGTCAAGGACTACATCATGCAGAGCGTGATCTTCGCAATTTGCGCTTTCGGGCTGCTCGGACAGGCCGCCGAACTATGGCGCGTGCGGGCGCTGCATTCGCTCGCGCTCTTTCTTGTCGCGCTGGCGTTCATCGCCAACATCGCCTATGTGGCGACGGCGCGCACCACGCTCGTCGTCATGGCGGTCATGTTCGTGCTGTTCGCAGTTCGGCAATTCGGATGGAAGGGCGCGCTCGGCGCCGCGCTGATTGGCGCTGTGCTGACGGGCGCGGTGTGGGCATCCTCGCCATATCTACGCCAGCGCGTGTC
>VAZL01000005.1 GCA_005883445.1 Alphaproteobacteria bacterium
CGCCAACACCTGGGGCATCCTCAATGTGCGCGAGGAGTTCGCCAAGGATCATCCCGATATCGTGCGGCGGGTGATCTTGGCCTACGAGGAGGCGCGCAAATATTCGCTCGCCAACTACGATGAGCTCAAGAAAACCTTCATCGCCGTTACCAAGCTGCCCGATGCCGTCGTTGACAAGCAGCTCAAGGAGCGCACCGAGCTCACCCACAACAAAGTCGGCCCGGCGCAACGCGAATCGATCCTCGAAGCCGGCCTTGCGCTGCAGAAGGCGGGCGTGATCGCCGCCAGTGTCGACGTCAAGAAGTCGGTCGACGACCTCATCGACGATCGCTACGTGACGGCCGCGAATTGACGCTCGCGTCCCGCGCGCCGTACGCGAGGCAGCTTCCGGAGATTCGCGATATTGCATTGGAAGGCCGTGCCGTGTCTCTTGTCTCCATGACCGCGGGCGTCGAACAAGCCGAGCTGTCACAGGCGCCGTCGAAAGCAGGATCCGCGCGCGTGCTGCGGCCCGCGCTCGGATTGTTGCTGCCGGTGGCGCTCGCTGTGTTCTGGGAAATCGCGGTGCGCATGGGCTTGTCCAACGGGCGCCTGGTGCCGCCGCCGTCGGTGATCTGGAACACGTTTGCCGATCTCGCCGCGACCGGCGAGCTTGCGCAGCACGCCTTCGCCACGCTCTGGCGCGTCGCGTGGGGATTTGTGTTCGGCGTCGCGGCCGGAACGATTTTCGGCGCGATCACCGGCTATTCGGCGCTGACGCACCGCGTCGTCGATCCGACGCTGCAGGCCTTGCGCTCGATCCCCTCGATCGCGTGGGTGCCGCTGTTCATCCTGTGGTTCGGCATTTTCGAGGCGTCCAAGGTCATTCTGATCGCGGTCGGCGTGTTCTTCCCGGTCTATCTCGGCGTGATGGGCGCGGTGATGTCGGTCGACCGCAAGATCGTCGAGGTCGGCCGCGTCTTTCGTTTGTCCGGCCCTGCCATGGTGCGCCGGATCTTGTTGCCGGCGGTGATGCCGACCTACGTGATCTCGCTGCGTGCCGGGCTCGGGCTCGGCTGGATGTTCGTAGTGGCGGCGGAATTTCTGGGCGCCTCGACCGGGCTCGGCTTCCTCCTCATCGACGGCCAGCAGCTCGGCAAGCCGGCGCAGATCGTCGCCGCCATCGTCGCCTTCGCCATTCTGGGCAAGGCGACCGACTGGCTCATCGTGCTGGTGTCGTCGCCCTTCCTGCGCTGGGAAGATCGGTTCGCGCGCGCGTGAAGGGACGTCCGATGCTGGTTCTCGATCGCGTCGGCAAGACCTACCCCAACGGCGTGCGCGCGCTCGAGGGCCTCTCGCTCGCGGTCGCGCCCGGTGAAATTCTCGTCACCATCGGCGGCTCCGGTTGCGGCAAGTCGACCATGTTGCGCGCGATCTCGGGGCTCGACACGCCGACCCAGACAATGTCGGCTTCGGCCTGGAGCAATATCCCAAGGCGGAACGAAGGACGCGCGTGGCGGGCGCGCTCGACCGCGTCGGCCTGACCGAGAAGGCGAGGGTTTGGCCGCGCGAGCTCTCCGGCGGCCAAGCCCAGCGCGTCGCCATCGCACGCGCGCTGGTGCCGCGGCCGCAGGTTCTGCTCCTCGACGAGCCGTTCTCTGCGCTCGACGCCTTCACCCGCGCCGACCTGCAGGACCATCTGCTCGACCTGTGGGCCGATTTCAAGCCGACGCTGGTCATGGTGACGCACGACGTCGATGAGGCGATCGTGCTCGCCGACCGCGTGATGGTGATGCGGCCGCGGCCAGGCCGGGTCTACGAGGAGATCGCGTGCGATCTGCCGCGCCCGCGCGACCGCCAGTCCGCCGCCTTCGATTTCGTCAAGCGCCGCGTGCTCGCGGCGCTCGACCGCTCGCTCGACCGCGCGGTGGTGACCGACGACGGCGAGACCCGCGCCGCGGCCGGCGGCGGGCTGTGGTGGTAATGCGGGGGCAACATCGATCGCCTAGTGATACTCCGTTCATTCCCGCGAAAGCGGGAATCCAGGGGCCGCAGACCGTTGTCCTGGGTCCCCGCGACGGGGTCCCCGCGACGCGAGCGTCGCGGGGTGCCCCTCGCGGGGACGAGCGGAAGAGAGCGCTTGAGACGATTGAGCAAACAAATTAGCGGACGAAATCGCGCTTGCGTTTTTCCCGCGTCTGTCGTCTGTCCTGTGCCGTCCGAAACGGAGGTTTCCAATGGACGCCACGGCGTTGCGCGCCATGCAGGCGCCGCTCAAGGAGCGCTACAAGGGCGATCCCAAGTCCGCCTTCATCACCTTGAAGGCCAAGGGCACGCTCGATGACGCCCACATCGCCTGCAAGGTGGAGACTGGGCGCGCGCTCGCGGTCGCGGGCCTGCATCCCGCCACCGGCGGCTCCGGGCTCGAACTTTGTTCCGGCGACATGCTGCTCGAGGCGCTGGTTGCCTGCGCCGGCGTGACGCTCAAGGCGGTGGCGACCGCGCTCGACGTTCCACTCAAGTCCGGCAAGGTGTCGGCCGAAGGCGATCTCGACTTTCGCGGCACGCTCGGCGTGGCCAAGGATGCGCCGGTCGGTTTTGCGGCGATTCGCCTGCGCTTCGACGTCGAGACCGACGCGCCGCCGGACAAGCTCGACGCGCTGCTCAAGCTCACCGAGCGCTATTGCGTCGTCTACCAGACGCTCAAGGGCGGTCCCCCGATCGAGGTGAAGTTGAACCGCGCGTGAGCGTGGCAGCGAGCGCCCGTCGGCTGTAACGCGTCGTGCCCCGGCAATGACGCCGAGGAACCATGTCTCCCGATCTCTTCTTTTGGTACGGACTCGTCCTCAAAGCGGCGATGACGGCGACGATCGTCGTCATCGTGTCGGTCGCGGCCGAACGTAGCGGGCCCTTCGTCGCCGCGCTCATCGCCGCGCTGCCGACGGCCGCGGGCGCGACCTACATCATCTTGGCGTTTGAACATCCGCCCGCCTTCATCGCCGCCGCCGCCATCGGCAGCATGGCCGCCAACGCCGCTGTCGCGATCTTCGCGCTCACCTATACCGCGCTCGCGCAGCGCCAGGGCATCGTGCTCAGCATCGCTGTCGCAACGCTCCTGTGGTTCGGTATCGCGGCGGTCTTGCGATTGGTCGAGTGGACGCCGGCCACCGCGCTCGCGCTCAATGCGGTCGTCTTCGCGTTCACCATCCCGCTCTCGGCACGCTACCGCGACGCCGCGGTGCCAAGGAACAGCGTTAGGCGTACCCGTTACGACATCCCGCTGCGGGCGGCGGCGGCTGCGCTGGTCGTCGCCGTGGTCACGACCGCGAGCCATTGGATCGGCTCGTTTGCATCCGGCGTGTTCGCAGTGTTTCCCATCGTGCTGGCAACTTTTGTGGTGATCATGCATCCGCGCGCGGGCGGGAAGGCGGCGGCTGCCGTGCTCGCCCATGCGCAGCCCGTACTCGTGGGCCTGCCTCTCGGATTTCTCGGAGTGCATTGTCTCGCCGGGTGGATCGGCGCGTGGTGGTCGCTCGCGGCTGGCCTTGCGATCTCGATGTCGTGGAGCGCCGGGCTTTGGCTCGTGCGACGAGCGCGGCTGCGCATCGCCTGACTGGACGCGCGGCGCTACTTCTCGATGGAGAGCTTCTGCTCGTGGATCACCTTGGCCCATTTGCGGGTTTGGGCCTTGATGTAATCGGCGAACTCTTCCGGTGAGCTCGCCATCGGCTCGAACATTTGCGGCGCCAGGAATTTTTCGCGGAATTGCGGATCGGCCAAAGTCTTCGCGACCTCGGCGTTGATCTTGGTCACGATCGGTTGCGGCGTGCCGGCGGTCGCGAACAGTCCGAACCAGGTGGTCGCTTCGTAGCCCGGCAGGCCGTTTTCGGCGACGGTCGGAATGTCGGGAGCGAGCGGCATGCGCTTGCCGCTGCCGACGCCGAAGATCTTGATCTGGCCCGTGCGGAACGGCGGCAACGCGAGGCTCACGCTCACGGACATCAGTTTGACGTGCCCGGCGATGACGTCGGTGAGCGCGGGCGCGGCGCCGCGGTAGTGAACGGGAACAAGTTTCACGCCGGTCATGCTCTCGAACAGCACCATGTTCATGTGCGGCGCGGATCCGATCCCGGCGGTGCCGTAAGTGAGCTCGCCCGGCGTCTTGCGCGCGAGCTCGATCAGCTCGCGCACGTCGTTGGCCGGCAGCGAAGGATGGCCAAGCAGCGCCTGGTTGATGCGCACGATGCCGGTGATCGGGATGAAGTCCTTCTCTTCGTCGTAGGGGAGTTTGCCGTTGCCGTAGAGGGTGGGATTGATCGTGAAGGTTCCGGCCTCGGCGACCAGCAGCGAATAGCCGTCGGGCGCGGCCTTGGCCACGGATTGCGCGCCAACGACGTGGGCGGCGCCGCCCTTGTTCTCGATCACGACTTGCTGGCCCCAAGCCTGCGCGAGGCGCTGGCCGAGCGCGCGCGCCACGACGTCGGTGACGCCGCCGGCGGCGGCTGTCACCGTCAGCGTGATCGTGCGCGCGGGATAGGATTGCGCCTGCGCCGCGGGCGCGCCGGCGAGGGCAGCGAGCAAGACCAAAGGGCCGAGCCGCTTGGTCATGGTCCGCGATCCTCCGCCGCCTTGGCCTTGAGCGCGTAGAGCGCTTCGAGCGCGTCGCGCGGCGACATCTCGTCGGGATGAAGCGACGCCAGCGCCGCGAGGACCGTATCGATGGCCGCGTCGTGCGCCGACGGCGATGCCGGCCGCGGCGTTGCGGCAAAAAGCGGCAGATCGTCGAAGCCGCGCGGCGATGCGCGATCCTCGGCTTCGAGCTTGGCGAGAACGAGCTGCGCGCGCGCGATCACGGCGGGCGGCAGGCCCGCGAGCTTCGCCACCTGGATGCCGTAGCTGCGATCGGCGGCCCCCGGCACCACCTCGTGCAGGAACACGACCTCGCCCTGCCATTCCTTCACCCGCACCGTCGCGTTGAACAGGCGCGGGAGCGTCGCCGCGAGCGCGGTCAGCTCGTGGAAATGGGTGGCGAACAAGGCGCGGCAGCGGTTGGTTTCGTGCAGATGCTCGATGGTGGCCCAAGCGATGGAGAGGCCGTCGAAGGTGGCGGTGCCACGGCCGATCTCGTCCAAAATGACGAGCGAGCGCTCGCCCGCCTGATTGAGGATGGCGGCGGTCTCCACCATCTCGACCATGAAGGTCGAGCGTCCGCGCGCGATATCGTCGGCCGCTCCGACGCGCGAGAACAGCCGGTCGACGGCGCCGATCTTGGCCTGGCGCGCGGGCACGAAGCCGCCCATTTGGGCCAGGATCGCGATGAGCGCGTTCTGGCGCAGATAGGTCGATTTGCCCGCCATGTTCGGGCCGGTGACGAGATAGATACGGCCGTTCGCGGCGGAGGCGGGCGCAGAGAGGTCGCAGTCGTTGGCCACGAACGGCCCGCCGTCGCCGGCGAGCATCTGTTCCACCACCGGATGCCGTCCGCCCTCGATGACGAAATCGAGCGAGGCGTCGATCTGCGGCCGCACGTAGTGACGCTCGACCGCCAATTGCGCCAAGGCCGTGGCCACGTCGATGACCGCCAGCGCCTCGGCCGCTTCCTTGATGGCGGCGGCCGCCGCCGTCACGCTGGCGGCGAGCCGCTCGAAGGTCTCGAGCTCGATGCCGAGCGCGCGATCCGCGGCGCTGGCGATCTTGGCTTCGAGCGCGCCCAGTTCGGTGGTGGTGAAGCGCACCTGACCGGCGAGCGTCTGGCGATGGATGAAGGTCGCGTTGAGCGGCGGCGCCATCAACCGCTCGCCGTGCTGCGCCGTCACCTCGACGAAATAGCCGAGCACGTTGTTGTGGCGGATTTTCAGCGCGCGCACGGACGTGGTTTCGGCGTAGCGGGCCTGCAGCGCCGCGATCACGCGGCGGGATTCGTCGCGCAGCGCGCGCGCTTCGTCGAGCGCGGCGTCGTAGCCCGCGCGCACGAAGCCGCCGTCGCGCTTGAGGTGGGGAAGCTCCTCGGCGAGCGCCGCATTGAGCTCGGTGGCGAGCGCGGGATCGAGCCCGCGTAAGGCGCGCGCCGCCTGCGCCAGTTCGGCGGCAACGTTCGCGCTCTTCTCGAGCTCACCCGCAAGCCCGCCAGCGGCGATGATGCCGTCGCGGATGGCGGCGAGATCGCGCGGGCCGCCGCGCGCGAGCACGAGCCGCGCCAGCGCGCGGGCGAGATCCGGCGCCGCCGCCAGGCGCTGGCGCATGTCGGCGCGCGCCGCCGCGTCGGTCACGAAAAATTCGACCGCGTCGTGTCGCCGCTCGATCGCGGCGGGATCGGTGAGCGGCGCCGCAAGGCGCTGGGCGAGCAGGCGCGAGCCCGCGGCCGTCACGCTGCGGTCGATGGCGGCAAGGAGCGATCCGCGGCGCTCGCCCGAGAGCGTGCGCACGAGCTCGAGGTTGCTGCGGGTCGCCTGGTCGATCGAAAGCGTCGCTCCTTGCGCCTCGCGCACGGGCGCGGACAGCGGCGGGCGCGCTCCCAGCTGCGTGCGCTCGACGTAGCTGATGCAGGCGGCGGCGGCCGTGAGCTCGAGCCGCGACAGCGCGCCGAAGCTTTCCGTCGTCGACAAGCCGAAATAGGTCGCGAGCCTGCGCTCGGCCGTCGCCCCGTCGAACACGTCGCGCGCGAGCGGCGTCACCGCCGGCAGCGAGCGCAGATAGGGGGCGAGCGCGGCGTCGCTGTAGAGCGCGTCCGACACGATGATCTCGCCCGGTTCGAGCCGCGCGATCTCGGCGGCAAAGCCGGCGCGGTCGCATTCGGCGATACGGAACTCGCCGGTGGAAATGTCGATCCAGGCGAGGGCGAAGCGACTTTCCTCACCCGCGGAGCCGCGCGCGCGGGCGATTGCGAGCAAATAGTTGTTGCGCCTTGCCTCGAGCAGCGTCTCCTCGGTGAGCGTGCCGGGCGTGACCACGCGGATGACGTCGCGCCGCACCACGCTCTTGCCGCCGCGCTTCTTCGCCTCGGCTGGGTCCTCGAGCTGTTCGCACACGGCCACGCGATGGCCGAGCGCGATCAGGCGATGGAGATATTCGTCGGCGCGATGGACCGGCACGCCGCACATGGGGATGTCGCGGCCGAGATGCTTGCCGCGCTTGGTGAGCACGATGCCGAGCGCGCGCGCGGCGACTTCGGCGTCCTCGAAGAACAGTTCGTAGAAATCGCCCATCCGATAGAACAGCAGGCAATCCGGATTGGCGGCTTTGATCTCGATATATTGCTCCATCACCGGCGTGGCGCGCGCGGCGCCCTCGGCGCTCGGGCCGGATTCGAAGCCGGAGGGAACGATCGGGCGCGCGGCATCCATGGCGCCGCGACGCTAGCAGATGACGCGGCGAGATTCATGGGGCGCGCCGGAAGATAGCCACAAAGTAAATCGAAGATCGGCAATCAATTCGTGCCAAAGGGGTGGCCTGAAGTCGTCTGGCACTAAGCCTGTTTTGACCTCCACTCCATTCTGGCTATAATCTGGCCAAAATGGGTTTTGCCATCCTCTTGGCGCCCGAGGCCGTTGAGGACCTTAGGGCGCTAAAGGCAAATGTTCGAGCTGCTGTGCGAATAGCGCTCGAAGCGCATCTGCGCCACGAACCCAGGAAGACGAGCCGCAGCCGAATCAAACGACTGCGCGGCCTGCACCGCCCGCAATATAGGCTGCGTGTAGGTGAGGTTCGGAAGTCGCGAATGAGGCAGGTTCCATTGTCTCAAATCAAGGACGATCTTTCGCGGTTTCTGCGCGAGGCTGGCAAGCAAGAGATCGTGATTACGCGTCACGGCAAACCGGCCGGCGTGCTGATCGGATTCGAGAGCGAAGACGACTGGTTTGACTACCGGCTCGAAAACGACCCGCGTCTGCTGCGGCGGATCGAGGCAGCGCGCAAGAGCTTGCGCGAGGGGCGTGGTGTCAGGTTGGAAGACGTCAAATGAGCGCGCGTGGCGCGTGATAGCAAACGGCGCAGCGATTGGCGATTTCCAGCGGGCAGCGGTGCGATCATTCCGGCCTGATGCCCGATAGGCGGACCACCTTGCCCCACTTCTCGACCTCGGACGCCATATAGGCGCCGAACGCGTCGGGGCTAAAGACGATGGGCGTGGTGGCCACGTCGGCGAGCCGCGCGCGCACCGTCGGGTTCGCCAGCCCCGCGTTGATCTCGCGGTTGAGCCGCTCGATGATTTCCGCTGGCGTGCCCCTCGGCACGCCCACGCCGCACCAGGAATTCGCCTCGTAACCCGCAACCGTCTCGCCGATCGTCGGCACCTGCGGCAGCGCGTCGGAGCGGTGCTTGCCGGCCATGCCCAACGCGCGCAGCGAGCCGGAGCGCACGTGCGCGAGCGATCCCGTCAGCACGTCGAAGGCAACCTGCACCTGCCCGCCGACGAGATCGGCGACCATGGGCGCTCCGCCGCGATAGGGGACGTGGATCATGTTGGTGCCGGTCATCATCTTGAACAGCTCGCCGGCGACGTGCGAGGTCGAGCCGGTGCCGAACGAGCCCACGCTGATCTTGCCCGGATTGGTCTTGGCGTAGGCGATGAACTCGGCGACCGTCTGCGCCGGAAGCGAGGGGTTTGCGACCATCACCAGCGGAAAATCGATCAGGCCGGAGACCGGCGCGATGTCGCGCAGCAGGTTGAACGGAAGGTTGTCGAACAGCGAGACGTTGACCGCGGCGGAGGCCGGAACGAACAGCAGCGTGTAGCCGTCGGGCGGCGCGTTGACCACGGTCTGGACGGAGATATTGCTGCTGGCGCCCGGCTTGTTTTCGACCACGACCGGCTGGCCGAGTCGCTCCGCCAACCACGGGGCCATGATCCGCGAGACGATATCGGCCCCGCCGCCGGGCGGAAACCCGACGACCCAGCGCAACGGCCGCGATGGATAGGCTTGCGCGTGGGCGCGAGGCGACGTGGCGGCAAGCGCGCCGCCGGCGCCCGCGAGATGTAGAAATCGACGGCGGGAAAGATGCATGGCGCTCCCTCTCTTGCCCTCCGCCTCGACGGCGCTGCTCTCTACTACTTTACCAGCTTGGCGCCGGTGATGGCTTCGAGATTCTTATAATCGATCTTTTCGCGGTCGGCTTTGGGAATATCGAGCGAATCTAGGATCTGCAGCGTCACCCGCGGATACATCGTCCCGCCTTCCGGATCGAACGGGCAGTCGGAGGCGAACACGATCTTCTCCAACGGGAAAAACTCCAGGCCGCATTTGGTCGCGGGCTTGCCGCCGAATACCGCGGTGTCGACGTAGAAGTCCTGCTTGAAGTAGTCGAGTGGGCGCTTCTTGAGGCTCTTGCGCAGCGAGACGTAATCCTCGTCACTGGTGCGCGAGCCGAGCACGTCCCAACCCGGCCCGATGCGGCCTTCCAGCATCGGCACGATGCCGCCGAAATGGTGGGTGATGATCTTGAGATTGCGATGGTTGTCCATGATCTTGGAGAACACCAGGCGGGCCATGGCGGTCGCGGTTTCGTACGACCAGCCGAACGTCCACCAGATTTCGTAGAGCGATTTCTTCTCGTCGATATAGTCCGGCATGTTGGCCCCGCGCGCCGGATGCAGCCAGATCGGCTTGCCGAGCTCGTTCATTTTTTTCCAGAACGGCAGATATTGCGGCCGGTCGAGCGGCTTGCCCGCGACGTTGGTGTAGATCTGCACGCCGAGCGCACCGAGCTCCTTGATCGCGCGCTCCGCCTCGCGCACGCCGGCGTCGGGCGCATCGAGCGATATTTGCGCGACCCAACCGGGAAAATGGTCGCGTTCCTTCGCGCACAATTCGGCAAAGCCGTCGTTGATGAGACGGATGAGTTCGTCGATCTGGGCCGGGGTTTTGGCGAAGTTTTCCACCGGCGGCTGCGGGTAGGACAGGATCTGCTGATAATCCTTGTGGCCGTCGACGATCTTCTTGCGATGCTCGAGGTCGAACAGCGCTGGCAGCGAGCGCACGCGCTTGCCCATGTCCTTGTAGTCGCCGGCGACGTCTTGCATCTTGTCGAAGAATTTTTTCGGAAAGAAGTGCGTGTACGCGTCGATCCGCATCTGCGGCCCTCCAGCTTTGGGACGTGTGCTTGTTACCCGCTCGACCGGCCGGAGTCCATCGCGCGACGCGCTACTCGGCGGCGATGCTCGCGGTGCCGTGTTGGTCGATCTCGGCGAGGCAGCGGGTGAGCGCTTCGCCTTCGGGATCGGCGAGCGCCGCCGCCCGCGCGCTCGCGATCGCGTCGATGCCGAGCGAGAGCGGGATGCCTCCCGCCAAGATCGGCCGGATGATGCGCGTCTCGATCAGGCGGTAATTGGCCGTGCCGCGCTGCAAGGTATCGCCATAGCCCTTGATCAGCCGCGCACATTCCGCGACTTCGAGCGCGAGATCGCCCGCGAGCCGCGCCGCCTCGGCGATGAGGCGCAGCCACGCTTCGATCGCGTCCTGCTCCTGCTGGAAGCGGTACGATTTCGGCCGCCAGCCGCGCAGCTTGGCCAGCAGCCAGAAGCGCAGAAAGCCCGACACCGACGCGCTGTTGACCTCCATCCCCCAATGCAGGCGCTCGAGCAGGCCGCGCCGCTCGGCCGCGGCGAGAATGCGCTCGGCGAGCCGAGGGGGAAGCAGCGAGCACAGTTCCTCGACGCCGGGCTTGAGGAACTCGGTCACAGTGAACGGCTCGCCGGGACTGATCCCCATCGCGGCGGCGATGCGCGGCAAGCGCGCCGGATCGATCTTGGCCTGCGCCACTCGGATCACGTCCTCGTATGACATGCGCACGGCGAGGTGACGCGCGGTTTCCTTGACCAGGCGCCCACCGGCTCCGACGCGCGCGTCGGCGGCGCGGATCGGCGCCAGCCGGTCGACATAAAGTTGCGCATAGGCGAGGTCTTGATAGGCGGCGAGCCGCCGCACGCCAGCGAGCACGACGTCGCGCGCCGCCGCCGGCATGACGATCGCGCGTTCGAGCGCGACAAGCGCATCCGCGTGCGCGGCCGCGCGATCCTCGTTGGCGATGCCGCTCACTGCAGGTCGAGCATTCGCGTTCGTCGCGGCGTCGAGACCGCTGCGGAAGCCCCGCAGATTGGCGTCGACCGCCTTGCCGTCGGCGCGGATCGCGTTCTCGAACACCGCCGCGGGGATCGGCACGCGCCCGCAGCCCGCGATCAGCCCGAGCATGACCGCGTTGATCATCGCGCTGCTTTGCTTGGCGAGCGCGTCCATGTCGAGAAGGAGATGGCTTTGCGCATGGGTCTTGACCGCCTTGATCAGGCGGGCGCTGTCGTAGCGGCCGTCGCCCATCGCCATCTTCTCCACCACCAGATAGGAGCGCGCGGTCGAGGCGATCACCAGCGTGCGATCAGGGGTGACGAAACCGCCGGCGATGGTGCGGCCCGCTTCCATGAGCTCGCTCGCCAGCACGATGTCGACGTCGCCGATGCCGGGCGCGAGCGCCAGCACCGGCCGCGCGCCGATCTCGTGCGCCGGCACCGGCACGATCTCGATGTAATAGGTGGTGGCGCCGGTGCGCTGGGCGACGCCGGGGATGGAGGTCGACTGCACCGGAAAGTCGAGCTGCGCGGCCGCGCTGACGATCCAGTCCGTGAGCACGCCGCCGCCTTCGCCGCCGAGCGCGGCGATGAGAATGGTGATCGGTCGGGGCTGC
>VAZL01000918.1:0-659 GCA_005883445.1 Alphaproteobacteria bacterium
CCGAGCAGGCGCCGTTGCCGTTACCACTCCACGACCCAGCGCCACTCGCGCCAGCAAGGCGACCCTTGCCCATCGCGCTCTTGTCGCCGGCGTTGACGGTCACGACCACGGCGCCGTTTTTGCCGACCTTGCCGGAGATGTTGATGGGCGCTGAGCCCGCATTGCCGAGATTGCCGTTGGTGATGCGGACCGGATACCGATACGCCGCATCGCATTGACCGCTCTTGGTCACGATCACCACGCTCCAGAGGCCGTCATAGCCCGGCTGGGCCTGGGCCCCCGCAAGCGTGGGAAGCGCGGCCGCGCCAGCGAGCGCGGCGGCGATCAAGCCGCGGGTGAAAACTCGCGAGTAAGTCATTGTAGCCCCTTCCTGTTTTCGTGCCGGGCGCTGCCCCCCTTGATCCCGGGCGAACGGCACCGAATACAGCGATCCTGAATGCGCCACCCCTATAGTCGCAGAAAAGGCGCGCTTGGTTCAAATCGCGTAATGAGCCTTGGCAGGAGCCAAAGGCCGCTGTCCGGCCAGCGCAAATCCTGCTGTGCTTTGCCGCAGACGGTCAGTCCAATGGAGGAGAGCTATGCCGGCTGAGCGCTTCGATTTTCCCAACGCCCAAGGGCAAAAACTTGCCGCGCTGCTCGATCGCCCCGACGGGGAGCCG
>VAZL01000918.1:783-2519 GCA_005883445.1 Alphaproteobacteria bacterium
CGCGGCTGCAAACGAACTGCGCCGCAGCGCCCGCGCCCCCGCGATCCTGATCGGCCACAGCCTTGGCGGCACGGCCGTGCTCGCCGCGGCCGCCGAGGTGCCGGAGGCGCGGGCGGTGGTGACGATCGCCGCGCCCTGCGATCCCACCCACGTGACCGGCCTGTTCAAGGATCGCCTCGAGGAAATCGCCGCCAAGGGCGAGGTCGAGGCGACGCTCGCGGGCCGGCGATTTCGCATCAGCCGCGCATTCGTGGACGATCTCGCCGAACACAAGCTGCTCGAGCGCATCGCCAACCTGCGCAAGGCGCTGCTCCTCTTCCACTCGCCGACCGACGAGATCGTCGGCATCGAGAATGCGAGCCGCATCTTCACGGCGGCCAAGCATCCGAAGAGCTTCGTCTCGCTTGCCGGGGCCGATCACCTCCTGAGCCGCCACAGCGACGCCGCTTACGTCGCCAACGTCATCCATGCCTGGGCCGAGCGCTATCTCGGCGCGCCGCAGGGTACATCCGAAGCCCCGCACGATCCGAAGGTCGTCGTCGTGCGTGAAACCCGCCAGGGGCGCTTTCAGCAGGAGATCACGGTCGGTGCCCACCGCTTCCTCGCCGACGAGCCGGTCGACGTCGGAGGCCTCGACAGCGGTCCGGGTCCTTACGACCTTCTACTCGCGGGGTTGGGCGCCTGCACGGCCATGACCCTTCGACTCTATGCCGAGCGCAAGGCGCTGCCGCTCGAGCGGGTGACGGTCGAGCTCGAGCATTCCAGAATCCACGCCGCCGATTGCGAGGACTGCGAGACCAAGGAAGGTATGCTCGACCGCATCGAGCGGGCGATCACGTTGCGCGGCGCGCTCGACGCCGAGCAGCGCCGGCGGCTGCTCGAGATCGCCGACAAGTGTCCGGTGCATCGCACGCTGACGTCGGAGATCGACATCCGGACGGTGGAGCGGCCCGAGATCACTCGCCCTTGATGTTGGCAGCCTTGATGATCGGACCCCACAACTCGGCTTCCGCCTTCATACGCACACCGAGCTCTTCGGGCGTCGAGCTTGCCACCGTCACCCCGAGCGGCTCGAATCGCGCCTTCACGGCAGGATCGGCGAGCGCCTTGGCCACGTCCGTCTGTATCTTCTTGACGATCTCGGGCGGCGTCTTGGCCGGGACGAACACCGCGTACCACGACTCGACGGCATAGCCCGGCACGCCCGATTCCGCGAAGGTCGGAATCTCCGCTGCGTTTGGCTGGCGACTAGCCGACGAAATCGCGAGCGCTCGCACCTGATCGGCGCGGACCGACTGAAGCAGCGAGCCCGTGGTGTTGAACATGGCGTCGAGCCGGCCGGCGAGCAGGTCGTTCATGGCGCCTGCGGCCACGCGGCGGTAGGGCACGTGCGTCATGTCGATCTTCGCCATGTGCTTGAATAATTCGGCCGCAAGGTGGGGAGACGATCCGACGCCAGGCGTCGCGAAGGCGACCTTCTCGCGCTTGGCTCGGGCAATGAACTCCGGCAGCGTCTTTGCCGGCGAATTGATCGGCACCACCATGAGGTTCGGGTAGGTGCCGATCAGGCTCACCGGCGCAAAGTCGCTCATGGGATCGAAGGTGAGCCCTGGAAACAGAAACGGATTGACGGGAACCGAGTTTGTCCCCATCAGCATCGTGTAACCGTCGGGGCTCGCGTGCGCGACCATTTCGTGCGCGAGATTTCCGCCCGCGCCGCCCCTGTTCTCCACGAC
>VAZL01000006.1 GCA_005883445.1 Alphaproteobacteria bacterium
CGCGCTGGTGTCCAAGGTCAAGGCGTCGAACGCCGACCTCATCTATTGGGGCGGGCTGCACGACACCGGCGGCTTGATCCTGCGGCAACTGCGCGCCCAAGGCGTCAAAGCACCGTTCATGGGAGCCGACGGCATCGCCGACGAGGAGTTCGCCGCGATCGCCGGTCCCGGCGCCGAAGGCACGCTGATGACTTTCGGCCCCGATGCGCGAAAGCGGGCAGAAGCGAAGGATATCGTCGCGAAATTCCGCGCCAAGAATTTCGAGCCGCAAGCCTACACGCTCTACAGCTATGCCGCGGTGCAGGTGATCAAGCAGGCCGCCGAGGCGGCGAAATCCCTCGACCCCAAGAAGGTCGCCGCGCAGATCAAATCGGGTCAGAAGTTCAACACCGTGATCGGCCAGTTGTCCTACGACAAGAAGGGCGACGTGACCCGCATCGATTACACCGTCTATGTCTGGAAGAAGGACCCCAGCGGCAAGATCACCTACACCGAGATCGAGTGACGATTTTACCCGCCTGATGTGGCAAGCCCGCCTCGCTCCGAGGCGGGCTTTTTTTTAAAGCAATTTCACTGCGGCCGGAGTCATGCGGCTTGATCATCAATGGGCAGCAGGCTCGACCTGCTCCCTCTCCCATAGGGAGAGGGGTGGGGTGAGGGGTCAAAATTTCTCTATAGCTCTGTATCCCCCTCACCCCAACCCCCTCTCCCCAAATGGGGAGAGGGAGCGCACCGAAATCGTCGCGCCCCTGTCGGAACTCTTTAGACTTTCAGCCGAGGTTCTGCAGCACCGGAAACGTCTCGATCAGCCAGCTGTTGAGCTGCGTGAACACGCCGGCGAGAAAGCCGATGCCGGTGAGCACGAGCAGGCCGCCCATCACCCGCTCGACATGAGCAAGGTGCGCGCGAAAGCGCGCGAGGAAAGCGGCAAACGGCTCGACCGCAAGCGCGGCGACGATGAACGGCAGGCCGAGCCCGAGCGAGTAGACGGCAAGCAAGCCCGCGCCCTTGGCGACCGTGGCCTGAGATGCCGCAATCGCGAGGATTGCCGCCAGGATCGGCCCGATGCACGGTGTCCAGCCGAGCGCGAAGGCGAGCCCCATCACATACGCACCCCACAGCCCGACGGGCTTTGCAACGTGAACGCGCGCCTGCCGGTGCAGGAAAGCGATCGGCGTGAGGCCGAAGAAGTGCAACCCCATGACGATGATGGCGATGCCGGCGATGATTGCGAGCTCGTTGGAATAAAGCCGCATCAGCGCGCCGATCATGCTGGCACTGGCGCCGAGCGCCACGAACACCGTGGAGAAACCGGCCACAAACAGCACGGCCGCGATGACGGTATCGCGTTTCACCAGCGGCGGCGGTTCCGCCTCCGCCAGCCGCTCGAGCGAGGTCCCCGCCAAATAGACGAGATAGGGCGGCACCAGCGGCAGCACGCACGGCGACAGAAAGCTCACAAGGCCGGCAAAGAGCGCGGCGAAGATGGTGACGTCGGCGGCCATGCGCCTAAATGCGATGCATTTGCGTCCTTGCGCAAGCCGCCAATTCCGGTCTCGCTCGGATGTGATGGTGCGGTGATCTGGTCCCACAAGCTGGCAGCGGTTACGGTTGAGCGGTGCAAACCAAGCCGTGGTGCAAGCGAGGCCCAATGGCGCAGCGCAATCTCATCACCGACGTCGCCGGCGTTCTGGTCGGACACGCCGACGACGCGCGTCTCGCCTCCGGGGTAACCGTCATTGTGTTCGAGGAGCCCGCGGTCGCCGCTGTCGACGTGCGCGGCGGCGCGCCGGGCACGCGCGAAACCGACCTCCTCGAACCGCACCGCACCGTCGAGCGCATCGACGCCGTGGTGCTGTCCGGCGGTTCGGCCTTCGGCTTGGACGCCGGCGCGGGGGTTCAGGCTTTCCTGCGCGAGCGCGGGCGTGGCTTCGCGATCGGGGACATTCGCGTGCCGCTCGTGTGCGGCGCCGTGCTGTTCGATCTGCTCAACGGCGGCGACAAGAACTGGGGACGCTTTCCCCCCTATCGGGATCTCGGCTACAGCGCCGCCGCGCAGGCCGGCAAGACGTTTGCGCTCGGAACCGCGGGGGCCGGCTTCGGCGCCACCACCGTCAATCTCAAGGGTGGGCTCGGCTCGGCCTCGGCGGTGACCCGCGACGGGCACACGGTCGGCGCGCTCGTCGCGGTCAACGCCTGCGGCAGCGTCAACGTGGGCCGCGGTCCGCATTTCTGGGCGGCTCCGTTCGAGGTCGACGGTGAGTTCGGCGGCCTGGGGTTTCCGCCGACGCTGCCGCCCGCGGCGCTCACGGTGAATGCGAAAGGACGGCCGGGCGAGAATACGACCATCGCTTTGGTCGCGACCGACGCGGCGCTGAGCAAGGCGCAGGCCAAGGAATTCGCCATCATCGCGCAAGACGGGCTCGCGCGCGCCATCTACCCCGCGCACACGACCCTCGACGGCGACATCGTATTCGCGGCCGCGACCGGCCGCCGGCCCCTTGGAGATGCCGTCAACGAGCTGACCGAGCTTGGC
Organism: Alphaproteobacteria bacterium; assembly: GCA_005883445.1. Taxonomy (GTDB): domain Bacteria; phylum Pseudomonadota; class Alphaproteobacteria; order Rhizobiales; family Xanthobacteraceae; genus VAZQ01. The sequence continues at coordinate 2,537 of VAZL01000006.1, forward strand.
GCTGCTGGCGCCAATACGCTGGCACGGGCGGTCGCCCGCGGGGTCTTCGAGGCGAAGGCACTGCCTGGGGGCCCGCCCAGCTGGCGGGATTGCCATGCCCGCTGAGGCTTTTGCGCAAATAATTGCCCAACTTGTTGACTCCGCCTCGAATTGGCCACTTAAGGTTGGATTAAGGGATATGGGCCGAAATTCGGTGGATAGCGTATCAGGGGTACGCTCCTAAGGGGTTGGAGGGTCGAACATGCGTCTGGCAGCGATAGCGTCCGCGCTGGCGATTGTGCTGTGTGTGGCGGTGTTTGGCGCCATTTTCTTACAAAAAGCTTCCATTCCGGCGCCAGCGTCCTCGCCCGCAACCGCGCAGACGACACCGACCGAGGGCCGGGCGCCTGGCTCGGTCGTGACGGTTGCGGATAATGCGGCAGACAGCACGATGGCCGCGCCGGTTGCCGTCGCTCAGGCAGCGCCGGCCCCCGCCGCTCAGGCGGCGCCGCTGCCCTCCGCCGCGTCGACCTCATGCAGCAACCCCAATGCCTTGGGCATCGCGCGGGTGGTCGAAATCGACACCACCGGCGGCCCCGGCTTCGGTTTCGAGCATTTCAAGAGCCACGACTTCCTGCGCGAAGGCGAGGTGGTGCTCACCTTCGACGACGGCCCGTGGCCCAAGAACACCCCGGCAGTGCTCGCCGCGCTCGCCGCGCACTGCACCAAGGCGATCTTCTTCCCGATCGGCACGCATGCCACCTACGAGCCCGGCATCCTCAAGCAAGTAGCCGCGGCCGGGCATGCCGTCGGCTCGGTCCAAGCCGTAGAGTACGACCCCAAGGACGAGATCGAGAAGGGCATCAGCGCGGTGCGGTGGGCGGTGGGCGCTCCGACGGCGCCCTATTTCCGCTTCCCGGCGCTGCGGCAGCCGCAAGAGCTCGTCGACTATCTCGGCAAGCGCAACATCGCAATCTTCTCCACCGACATGGACTCCTTCGACTTCAAGATGCGCAAGCCCGAGCAGGTCAGACAGGCAGTGCTGGCGAAGTTGAAGAAGCACGGCAAAGGCATCGTGCTGATGCACGACTTCCAGCATGCCACCGCCGAGGCGGCGATGGACCTGCTCAACGATCTCAAGGCCGGCGGCTACAAGGTCGTTTATATGAAGCCGAAGTTCCCGGTGACGACGATCGCTTCCTATGATGAGCAGATCCTCAAGCTCGTGAAGGGCCCAGGCGGCGGCGACGCCCGCCCGACCTCGAGCGTCGTGCGCACGATCGCCGAGTAACGCTCACAACCACCAGCGCTTAGATGCGCGCCGCGGCAAGGCGGCGCGCATTTGCATCTCGCACGCGAGAGTTGCGCGCGCCCTTTCTGGAACTGCATGGCTGTGATTTCCTCTGTATTTTCCTGTTTTTTTTTGCAAAACGAGAAACACGCCGCACGCGGCCGCGCCACGCGGTCGCGCAACAAAAAACCCGGCGCGGCATCCCGCCCGGGCCTTCCGGCGCAATTTCGGTGAATACGTTTTTCTGGAAGATTCTCGTTACACGAGTCAAGCGGAATAACGCTTGGGTCCGGCGTCAACGCCCGAAGCGCTCGGCGCCGTAGGGCGCGGGATCGCAGAACGGCGTCGCGCCCGTCATCATCTCGGCGAGGAGCCGCCCGGTCGCAGGCCCGAGCGTCAATCCCCAATGGGCGTGGCCGTAGGCGAGCCACAGCCCGCTCGGTCCCGGCGCGCGTCCGATCACCGGCCGGGAATCCGGAAAGCACGGCCGGCTGCCCATCCAGGGCGTAGCCTCGACCGGCTCGCCGAGCGGGAAAAGGCCCTTCGCCGCCGGCAGCAGGCGATCGAACTGCACCGGCGTCGGCGCTGCATCACGGGCGGCGAACTCGGCCCCGGTCGTGAGCCGGATGCCCTGGTCCATCGGCGCGAGGCAATAGCCGATTTCCATATCGACCACCGGACGCGCGAGCGCGGCATTACCGGCGCCACGGTAGTGGCGGTGGTAGCCGCGCTTGATGCCGAGCGGCAGCGTGATGCCGAGCGGTGAAAGCACGTCGGGGGCAAACGGTCCGAGCGCCACCACCGCCTCCGCGGCGTCGAGCGGACCTTCCGCGGTTTCGATCCGCCAGTGTGCGTTGGCGCGGTGAAGGGAACGCGCATTCCCGCGCATCACCACGCCGCCGAGCGCCGCAAAGCGCGCTGCATAGGCCTGGGTCACGGCGAGCGGGTTGGTCACGCTGGCGGCATGTGGCCAGTGCACAGCGTGACGAAAGACCGGCGCGAGGCTCGGCTCGAGTTCGCGCGCTCCATCGGGATCGAGGGCGTGGTACGACATGCCGAACTTCTGCGCGAGCGCGAGCTCACGTTTCAGCGCCTCGAACGCGCGATCGGTGCGATAGAGCTTGAGCCAGCCCGTCTTGCGCAAGAAGCGCTCCGCGCCGGCCTCCGCCAGCAGCGCCTCGTGCTCCGGGAGCGCGCGCGCAAATAGGGGACGCATCAGCCGCGCGGTCTCGATCAGCCGCTCCGGCCGAGAGGCGGCACGAAATTTCATGAGCCAAGGCGCGACGTGGGGCAGGAAGCTCAGATGGTAATTGGCCTCCGGCGCGCGCTTGAGCACGATCCGCAACAGCGCGATCGGGTCCGAGGGGAAGGCGGGCGGAAAGACGGTATTGCCTTCGATCACGCCGGCATTGCCGTAGGAGGTCTCTTCGCCGGGCGCGCGGCGGTCCACGAGGGCAATGGCAAGCCCGCGCTTGGCGAGATGCAGCCCTATTGACGTGCCGACAATGCCGGCACCGAGCACGATGGCATCGACGCGCGCCATGGTATTCCTTCCCAAACATTGCGCCGCCCGCGCGCACGCGGGCGGCCCGACCTCGCCGACCGTTATCACCTCCCATATGGGTGTGCGATAGCGCTGCCGGCAGGCCCCGAGAGCTTAAGCCACGTGTCCCGGATGCGGCGCAGCGCGCAACGAAGTGGAGCGGTGCGCCGCTGATCCGGGACCGCCACAGAACGGAACGATCCCGGGTCTGCAGCGCACCACTTCGTGCTGCGCTGCGCCCGGGACGCACTCCTTAGGTGAACGCCTAGGCGCGTTGCCCCTCCCCGCCCGCCGTGTTAGGCGAACGGCACGTTCCGGAGGAGAGATGCGCCACCCGCTCATCGTCGCACCGTCGATCTTGTCCGCCGATTTCGCCAAGCTCGGCGAGGAGGTGCGCGCGCTCGATGCCGCCGGCGCCGACTGGATCCATGTCGACGTGATGGACGGACACTTCGTGCCCAACATTTCGATCGGCCCTGGCGTGGTCAAGGCGCTACGCCCGCTCACCAAGAAGGTGTTCGATGTGCACCTGATGATCGCGCCCTGCGATCCCTATCTCGAGGCCTTTGCCGAGGCCGGCGCCGACATCATCACGATCCACGTGGAGGCGGGGCCGCACGTCCACCGTTCGCTGCAGGCGATCCGCGCGCTCGGCAAGAAGGCGGGCGTCGCGCTCAACCCCGGCACGCCCGAAAGCGCGGTCGAGCCGCTCCTCGACCTCGTCGATCTCATCCTGGTGATGTCGGTCAACCCCGGCTTCGGCGGCCAAACCTTCATTCCGTTAGCAGTGGAAAAGATTTCGCGGCTGCGCGGGCTCGTGGGCGCACGCGCGATCGACGTCGAGGTCGATGGTGGCATCACGGCGGAGATCGCGCCGCTGGTGGCGCACGCCGGCGCCAATGTGCTGGTCGCGGGCTCGGCCGTACTCAAGGGCGGCGGCAACTATCGCGCCAACATCGCCGCCATCCGCAACGCCGCGGCGCTCGCCCGCGGGGAGGCAGCGTAGGTGGGCGTTCTGGTCGAGGGTGCGTGGCGCGATGGTGAGCTGCCGCAGGAAACCGGCGCCAGCGGCGAGTTCCGGCGCGCGGACAGCCGCTTCCGCGACCGCATCACGGCGGATGGGTCTTCCGGCTTCAAGGCCGAAGCCGGGCGTTACCACCTCTACGTCGCGCACGGCTGTCCGTGGGCGCACCGCACGCTGATCTATCGGTCGCTCAAGAAGCTCAAAGGGGCGATCACGGTCGCCTATGCGATCCCCGGACTGAGGCAGCAAGGCTGGATGTTCGATGACGATCCGGCGTTCCCGAATTGCACGCCCGATACCGTCAATGGCTTCCGCTATCTGCATCAGGCCTATACCGCAACCGACCCGCGCTACACCGGCAAGGTCACGGTCCCGACGCTGTGGGACAGCAAGACCCGGCGCATCGTCAACAACGAATCCTCCGAAATCATCCGCATGCTCAACAGCGAGTTCGAGGACATCGCGAGCGACGGCGCGGATTTTTATCCCAAGCCCATGCGCGCCGAGATCGATCGCCTCAACGAGATGATCTATGCCAACGTCAACAACGGCGTCTACCGCTGCGGCTTTGCCAAGTCACAAGCCGCCTACGAAGCCTCCTACGACGCGCTGTTCGCCACCCTCGACGAGCTCGAAGCGCGACTGGCCCGCCAGCGCTACCTGCTCGGCCAAGCGATCACCGAAGCCGATTGGCGTCTGTTTCCCACGCTGGTTCGCTTCGATGTCGCCTATTTCTCGCTGTTTCGATGCAACAAGAAGCGCATCGCCGATTACCCCAATCTCTCGAACTACATGCGCGAGCTTTACCAAATGCCCGGCGTCGCCGAGACGGTGAAGGCGCGTTATTACGTCATCAATTACTGGTCGATTGCGCGGCTCAATCCCATGGGCATCATCCCGAAGGGAACGCCGGTCGATTATAACGGGCCGCACGACCGCGCCCGGCTTGCGAGCTAGGGCGGGCGCCAGGCTCAGTCCGGCTTGGCGCCGGAGAATTTGACCACCTTCCCCCATTTTTCGGCTTCGTCGGCAACGAGCTTGCCGAAGTCGGCGGACGAGCCCGCAAGCAGCGAGGCGCCGAGATCGGCGAGTCTCGCCTTCGGCTTGGGCTCGGCGAGGATCGCATTGATCTCCTTGTTGAGCTTGTCGATGATGTCGTCGGGTGTCCCCTTCGGCACGCCGACGCCGTACCAAGCGCTCGCCTCGTAACCCGGCACGAAATCGGCCACCGTGGGCAAATCCGGCAGCACCTCGGAGCGCGTCGCGGTAGTCACCGCCAATGCTCGCAGCTTGCCCGCTCTTATGAACTCGATGGACGTCGGCACGTTATCGAACATCACCTGAACTTGACCGCTGATCATGTCGGTGAGCGCCGGCGCACCGCCGCGATACGGCACGTGAACCATGTTGACGCCGGTCATCATCTTGAACAGCTCGCCGGACACATGGATCGTGGACCCGTTGCCGGAAGATGCCATGTTGAGCCTGCCCGGATTGGCCTTGGCGTAAGCGATGAATTCAGGAACGGTCTTGGCTGGGACCAATGGATTCACCACCATGACGTTGGGAAAGCGGATGATGCCCGCGACCGGCGCAATGTCACTGATGAAATTGAAGTTGAGCTTTTCGTAGAGCGTCGCGTTGATCGCGTTCGCCGGAGCAACAAGCAAAAGCGTGTAGCCGTCCGGCGGCGCGCGCACGACCGCCTCGGTCGCGATATTGGTGCTTGCGCCTGGCCGGCTTTCGATCACGAACGGCTGACCGAGCCGCTCCGACAGCCACTGACCCAGCAGGCGCGCGGTGATGTCGGCCGAGCCGCCGGGAGGGTAGCCGATGATCAGCCGCACCGGCCGTGTCGGATAGGTTTGTGCCGTCGCCATCCGCGAGACGGATGGCAGCGCGGCGGCAGCCGCGGCCAGATGCAGAAATCGTCGGCGCGCAAGTTTCAAAGTTGACGCCTCATTGCGCTCAGTGCGCCTGCACGACGAAGGCGCGCGCGGCAGCGACCTCCGGGCGGACCGGATCGGCGTCCTCGGCGAGCGCCACCGCGGCGGCGTAGTACTGCCGCGCCTTGGCCAGATCGCCGGCCTTCTCCGCCGCTCTCGCCGCGCCAAGCGTGGCGCCGAGGCGGTGCGGCTCCTTCTTCAGCGTCGCCTCGTAGGCGGCAAGCGCCTCCTTGGCCATGCCGCGCTCGAGCAGCATCGCACCATAAAGCTCGCGCGCCGGCGCCAGCGGCCCCGGCGTGACCGGCGCCTTCTCGGTCTTGTCCTCGGCATCGGCCGCCGCGCTCATGGTCTTGAGCGCGTCGTCGAACTTGCCCTGGGCGTACAGCAACCAAGCGCTCGCAGCCTGCCACTGGATATCGACCTGCTCGGCCCAGTAGGCGTCCTTGGCCTCGCGCAGTTGGTCGCGCAGTTCTGCGAGTTTGGCGATGTCGGCCTTCGCCGCCTCCGCGTTGCCCGCGCGTGCCGCGCCGAGCGCGCGGGCGAAGTGCGTGATCGCCGTGATAAAGGGAAACTTGGACGACCTGACCTCGAGCTCGGCGGCGCCCTGCCAATCCCCACGCTCGATCATGTAACGCGCCGGACTTGCCGCAAGCGCAAAGGGGCCGCCGCGTTCCTCGGAACCGAAGTTGGCTGATTTCGCCATCTCGTCGATGACGGCGCGAGCGTTGTTGTCTTGAGCGAGCTGCAGATAGGCGTAGACCATGTAGTCCTGCCCGTGCAGCTGATCGGTGGCTGCCTTGTCGGCTCTGGCCGCGCGCACCGAGGCTTGATTGGCGGCGATCGATTCCTTCCAGTAGCCGACGCGGGTGAAGATGTGGGACGGCATGTGCTGCGCATGCGGCGCCGCGGGCGCGATCTTGGCGTAACGCATGGCGGCGTCGAGGCCCTTCTCGGCGATCGGCGGATAGTCGTAGAGGTGGATCAGATAGTGCGCGACGCCGGGATGCTGCGGCTGGCGCTTGAAGATCGGCTCCAGGATGGCCGCACCCTTGAGTTGGTTCGCATAGGTCTTGTCCGCCGGTGACGCGGCGACGTTGAGCGTGATCGCATAGGCGATCTGCGCCTCGTCGTCCTCGGGATAACGCGCCGCCAACGCCTGCATCGCCTTGAGATAGGACTGCACGCGCGTGCGGTGATCAACCTTGTCGTAATCGACGTACATCACCGCGAGCGCGTCGATGAAATCGCGCTCGCTTGGCCTTCTGGATCGCCGCAAGTCCGAGCGGGAGATTCGACGCCGGCGGCGCGCCGTGCGGATTGCCGAGCAGCGTCAGCGCGATGCCCCAGAAGGCCATGCCGCATTCGGGATCAGCCTTCGCGACATCCTCGAATATTTCCTTTGCTTGGCGATACCAGAATGAATGCTGGTATCGCATGCCCCGATCGAAGCGGCGCTGCGCAGTCTCGTTGCACGACGTCGTGAAATGGACTGTGCCAAGTCGTTGATCCGATTCATCTTGCGCGAATGCCGGCGGAGCGGATGCGAGCCCGGCCGCAACTGTTGCGGCGAGCGCGGTCATTGCCGACGATCTGATCATGGCGTCTCTTTCCATCTTCGTTCTTCGCGGACAACGCTGGTTATTCTGCCGATTCTATCAACAGCGCCGACAGGCAGCAATTCGGCAGCGACGATCATTCCGCGCCCGAATTGAGCTTGCCGCGGCGATCTGCTACAGCGCGGCTATGACTTGCCAGGGCCGCCCATGATCCCGCGCTACACTCGGCCCGAAATGGCCGCGATCTGGGATCCGCAGACCCGTTACCGCATCTGGTTCGAGATCGAAGCGCATTCGGCCGACGCCATGGCCGACCTCGGCATCATTCCGAAAGCCGCGGCCAAGGCAATCTGGGACAAGGGCAAGCATGCGAAGTTCGACATCGCGCGCATCGAGGCGATCGAGCGCGACGTCAAGCATGACGTGATTGCCTTCCTCACCCACCTGGCCGAGATCGTGGGGCCGCAAGCGCGCTTCGTGCATCAGGGCATGACGTCCTCGGACGTGCTCGACACCTGTCTCAATGTGCAGCTCGTGCGCGCCGCCGATCTCTTGATCGCGGACGTCGACGCGCTTCTGGCGGCGCTCAAGCGCCGCGCCTTCGAGCACAAGAACACGCCGACCATCGGCCGCTCCCACGGCATCCATGCCGAGCCCACGACCTTCGGCGTCAAGCTCGCCTACGCTTACGCCGAATTCGGTCGCCGCGCGTGGAGGAGCACGTCGCACGCGCGATGGGACTGGCCGTCGAACCGGTCTCGACGCAGGTTATCCCGCGCGATCGGCACGCCATGTATTTCGCCACGCTGGGGGTGGTGGCCTCGTCGGTGGAGCGGCTCGCCACCGAAATCCGCCACCTGCAGCGCACCGAGGTGCTGGAGGCCGAGGAGTTCTTTTCCGAAGGTCAAAAGGGCTCCTCCGCCATGCCGCACAAGCGCAACCCGGTGCTGTCGGAGAACCTCACCGGGCTTGCGCGCACGGTGCGCGCCTATGTCACGCCGGCGCTGGAGGACGTGGCGCTCTGGCACGAGCGCGACATTTCGCACTCCTCGGTCGAGCGTGTGATCGGCCCCGATGCCACGACCATCTTGGACTTCGCGCTCGCGCGTCTCGCCGGCATCATCGACAAGCTCGTGGTCTATCCCGGCAACATGCAAAAGAACCTCGAGCGGCTCGGCGGTCTCATCCATTCGCAACAGGTGATGATCGCGCTCACCCAGAAGGGCGTGGCGCGCGAGGACGCCTACGCCGTCGTGCAACGCAACGCCATGCGGGTCTGGCGGGGCGAAGGCGACTTCCTGTCGTTGCTCGCAGCCGACAAGGACGTGCGCAAGCACCTGAGCGCGGCCGAGCTCAAGGAAAACTTCGACCTCGGCTATCATTTCAAGCACGTCGACACGATCTTCGAGCGGGTGTTCGGCAAGGCCGCGGCCGGGTCCGATCGCAGCCGCCGCCGGGCTTAGGCGGAAGTCTTGTTTTTGAGCAACCGCTGCTCATCCCCGAATGCACAGCCCGGACGCAGCCTTGCTGCTTTCGGCCCTGTACACGCATCGGTTGCATCAGAGCTCGACAATTCTCCGCAAGGGTGAATAACCTCTTAACGCGTTCCGAAAGGCCGCGGCGCGCGGCGATCTGCGCACGTGCCGCAAGACGTCATCGCCGCAACCCCGGCTTGCGCGCGTCACCACCGTCTCCCCGCCATTGCCCGAAGGCCGTTCTTTTCGTACCAACAGCCGCCGTGGCTACGACCATCCTCGTCTTTGATTCCGGGCTCGGCGGCCTCACCGTTTTTCGCGAGGTCGTCAAGGCGCGGCCCGATGCGCACTACGTCTACGTCGCCGACGATGCCTTCTTTCCCTACAACGGACGCGCCGAGGCGGAACTCGTCGCGCGGGTGGGCGCGCTCATGGGCGAGCTGATCGAAACCCACCGTCCCGATCTCATCGTCATCGCTTGCAACACCGCCTCGACGCTGGTGCTGCCGCATTTGCGCACGCGCTTTAGCGTGCCTTTCGTCGGCACCGTGCCGGCGATCAAGCCGGCTTGCGCCGGCTCGCGCACCAAGCGCGTCTCGGTGCTCGGCACCGAGGCGACGGTCGGCCGCGAATATACCCATGCGCTGATCCGCGAGTTCGCCAACGGCAGCGACGTCAAGCTGGTCGGCTCGGCCAAGCTCGCGGGTTTCGCCGAGGCCGAACTCTATGGCGCGCCCGTCGCCGACGATCTGATCGCGCAGGAGATCGCGCCCTGTTTCGTCGATGCCGGCGGGCGGCGCACCGATACCGTCGTGCTCGCCTGCACGCACTATCCGCTGCTGCTCTACCGCTTGGAGCGGCTCGCGCCCTGGCCGGTGACCTTCGTCGATCCCGCGCCGGCGATTGCGCGGCGGGCCGCCGATTTGAGCGGACCGAAGGCGGGCGATGCGCCGGGGAGCCCCGCGCGCATCGTGTTCACCTCCAGCCGGTCGCCGTCGGCCGCCCTTGGCGCGGCGCTGGCGCGGTTCGGACTCGGTGGCTGAGGCGTCTTCGACGAGAAAACGCATCCAACGCCTGTGGCGCAAGCGGTTTCCGATTCCAACGGAGCGCAAACCACTCTAGCATCTCCTGGGGCCAGATTCCTGCGACGGGGCGCAAAACGATGGCGAACGACTCACAGACGGTGCGACGAACCGTGCAGTTCAAATTCACGCTGCCGACGGCAAATTCCAGCCACCTTGCGTCGCTGTTGAAGTCGGCAGCGCCGTTCTACGAGGCGTTCGGCGGTCGGCGCATGCGCCTGCTGCAAAACGTCGACGATCCGGCGCGGTTCGTTCACGAAATCGAATACGAAACGCACGAGGTTATCGAGCTCAACCGCCAGCGCGTCGCCAGCGACCCGCGCATGCAGGCCTATCTGCAGACCTGGCGCTCGCTCCTTCCCGGTTCGATCGAAATCGACGTCTACCAGGAGATCGAATAGAAGCGGTTTGACTTGCCCCCGCTTTGCCCCTAGAAACCCGGCGCCGCGCAGGCCTTGCCTGCGCGGCGTTTCGCGACCCCGCGGTCTTGGGCGCCGCTTCGGCCAAGACCTGTCGGTTCCGTGCCAAGCCGGGACAGAGGAGGGCGCGATCCTCGACAACGCAAACACATGAGGACGCGATGACCAAGCGCCACGAGGCGAAGTACAAGATCGACCGCCGTATGGGGCAAAACGTGTGGGGCCGCCCCAAGAGCCCCGTCAACCGCCGCGAGTATGGTCCCGGCCAGCACGGCCAACGCCGCAAAGGCAAGCTTTCCGACTACGGCGTGCAATTGCGCGCCAAGCAGAAGCTGCGGGGCTATTACGGCAATATTTCCGAGCGCCAGTTCCACGGCATCTACGCCGAAGCCATCCGCATGAAAGGCGATTCCGGTGCCCATATGATCGGGCTGCTCGAGCGCCGGCTCGACGCCCTGATCTACCGGGCGAAGCTGGTGCCGACGGTGTTCGCGGCGCGTCAGTTCATCAGCCATGGCCACATCAAGGTCAACGGCCGGCGCGTCACGATTGCGAGCTATCGCGTCAAGGTCGGAGGTCGACCACTCGAAGATGACCGCGAAGCTCATCCGCATCCCGCAGCTCGGCGACGTGCCCTACCCCGTGCAGATGGAGCCGCACCTCGTGGTCGAGTTCTATTCGCGCTGACGCCCGACTTCGCTCGAGATCGCCGTCGTCGCCTGTGCGCGGGCCGCGCACAGTCTGGCGTTCAGGCTCGGCATATCGGTGATGAACGCGCAGTCTCGGCGCAGCCGTTCGCGGCGCCTAGATGTACGACGCGGCCGCGAAACCGTCGTTAGGTCGACGCGCGTTCCCTGAGCGCGACGCCCTTCTCCTTCAGCAGGCCCTGTAGTTCGCCCGCCTGAAACATTTCGCGGATGATGTCGCAGCCGCCGACGAATTCGCCCTTGACGTAGAGCTGGGGGATCGTGGGCCAATTGGAATAGGACTTGATGCCCTCGCGCAGATCGTCCGATTCGAGCACGTTCAAGCCCTTATAGCTCACGCCGAGATGATCGAGAATCTGCACCACTTGCCCGGAAAATCCGCACATCGGGAACTGCGGCGTGCCCTTCATGAACAGCACCACGTCGTTGCCTTTGAGCTCATTGTCGATGAATTTCTCGATGGCCATCGCATTCCTCATGTTTCGGCGGCCCGCGCCCGCGGCGCGGCGCACTCGCTCTATATGTAGCGTAGCAGCGCCGCGAGCCCAAGGGGGTATGGCGCACCCCTGCGGTCACTTTTTCACTGGTGCGTAGAAGGTGCCTTCAACCTCGAATATATCGTCCTGATTGAGGCGGTGGACCTCGACGATGGTGCGCGGCGGATAGGGCCCCTTGCCCCAAAGCTCCTCCTGGACCTTGTTCACCAGCGGTCGAAATCGAAACATGTCGGTGACGTAGACCACGATGCGCACGCAGTCGCGCAGGCTCGCCCCCTCCGATTCCGCGATCATCTTCATGTTGAGAAAGCCCTGCCGGATGCGGGCCTCCTCGCCTTGGACGAGGGTGTTGGTCGCCGGGTCGATCCCGCGCATGCCGGCGACATAGACGAAATCGCCGGCGCGCGTGCCGAGGCTCCAGGTCCCGGTGGTCTTGATCGCGCCGGGAGGCTCAAGCGTCTTGACGCGCTCGCCCGATTGCGCGGCGGCGAACCCGCTCGACGCGATGGGGACAACGAGCGCCGCTATTGTCTTCATCACGCCACGCATCATGGCTCCGGCGTGCCGGTTTGCAGCGCGAGCGCGTGCAGCTTGCCGCCCATTTCGGCCTTCAGCGCTTCGTAGACGATTTGATGCTGCTGCACCCGCGATTTGCCGCGAAACGATTCGGCGAGCACGGTGGCGGCGTAGTGGTCGCCGTCGCCGGCGAGGTCGCGGATCGTCACCTCGGCATCCGGAACATGCAACTTGATCAAGCGTTCGATCTCGCTCGCATCCATCGCCATGGCTCTCTCTCCCATAGCGTTTCCGGCGATGTCGGCGCCGGTTCACCGCAGAAACCGCGTCCAACGCCTCAGCCCTCAGGCCGGCCCACCGGCCATATATGCCGGCAGCCAGCCCTCGAAGCGCTCGCGCAGTTTTGCGACCAGAATGGGGCGCTCGCCCTCGAGCGTCAATGCGTCGCCCCCGGTGAGGCCGACTTGCCGCGCGGGCACGCCGGCC
>VAZL01000919.1 GCA_005883445.1 Alphaproteobacteria bacterium
ATCGCTGCGTCAGTCCACACGCTCAGCGGGACGTGGACATCCGCGTACTCGAGTGGAGCCGGTACGTGAGCGTGGCCGCCCGTCTCCTCGTGCTTCTCGCCGTTGGCCCGCGTCGGCGTGGGATCGCTGCCCCAGAGACCGACCGAGAGCACCACCATCCCGACCACCATGAGGGACCAGGATCGGATTCGCATGCCAGGTCTCCTCAGAAGTCCCAGTCGATGCCGACGAAGAGCTGGTTCCGCCAGTTCCGCAGCGGACTCTCCTCGACGAAGCTCCGGACGTTCACGCTGTCGCGGACGAAGAACGCGACGTTCTGCCACGGGTAGAACTTGGCCTGCAGCGACAGCACGCTTCCATCACGCTTCTCTTCTCTGAGCCCGCCTGCCCAGAGCTGGTCGAAGCGGCTCGAGAGGAGAATCTTCTCGTGGAGGAGGTAGTCGACCTCGACGGACAGGCCGGCGGCCGTTCGGTCGACGTCACGCCTTAGCCCACCGGGCAGCCCGTACAGCCGATCCCAGATCAGGGCGCCGTACACGTCGAGCTCCTTCCAACGCACGTTGGCCGCGATCCCATAGCGGAGGCGGTCGAGCCGCTTGTCGCCAGGCTGATCGTGGTCGTTGGGATCGGGCGCGCGGACGACGCCAAAGCCCCAGTTGAGAAGCGCGGAGACGTTGAAGGTGAGCTCCCGGCGATCGAGCAGGTCGAAGCGCAACGCTCCGTAGGTGTTGAAGCCTTCGTTCTCGCGGAGAAAGCCGACCTGGGCCAGCAGGACGTCGTTGATCATCGCGTGGACGTCGGCCCCTGGCGCCCCCTGCACGTTGTACATCACCTGGTCGGTGACGAGCTGCGGCTCGCGCTCGAAGCGCTCGACCGCGCCGTACTTGACCTCCAATTCCGTCGGCGCGATGAGCTGGCGGTTCGTCGCGTACGAGAAGTTCGTGTTCGGGTCGACCTTGCCCGCCATCAGCATCGGGCCGTGCATCGAGAACCCGCCGTGCTTGCCCACCATGGTCTGGCCGCCCATCTCCATGGTCGGCGCCCCGAGCGCGCCGAGCAGGCGGCCGAAATTCAGCATGAAGAAGGCCTCTTTGCCCAGGCCGAGCTGCCCCTTCGTGAAGTAACGGCC
>VAZL01000007.1:0-11424 GCA_005883445.1 Alphaproteobacteria bacterium
GCGCGTGCAATAGATTGGCGCGCGCGTGCAATAGATTGGCGCGGGTCACGATGCCGACGAGCTTGCTGTCGCGGACCACCAGCACACGTTTAATCTGGTGGCGCTCCATGAGATGGACGATCTCATCGAGCGGGGCATCTTCGGTCACCGTTCGCGCCTCCGGAGTCATCACATCGTTGACCTTGCGTCCGGTCGTTTGCACGTACTCGGTCGCAAGGCGCCCCGGACCCATCAGAAATTCGATCCAACTCGGACGCTTGCGTTGGGTCCCAGTTTCGGTCCGGCGTAGCAGATCGCCCTCGGTCACGATCCCGACCAGGGAACCGCGCGCGTCCACGACCGGCAGGCCGCTGAACTTGCGCTCCAGCAGCAGCCGGATGGCATCCGCGATCGAGGCGTCGGGGGAAATGCAAACCGGATCAGGAGTCATGACATCGGCCGCCCTCATGGGGAATCTCCTCGTCCGACGAACATAAACATCCCGAAGACGTCAGTTAGGAAATTGCGGAAAGTGAAGCCTTCTTCCAAGAAGAGCATCGCCATTCTCCTTGTTCACTGCACAGGTCTGTTGCGGGCGTCACGAGCGGCTTGCGCATTTTTTGTCGCTTGCGACACGCTTCCGATCTTTGCCGGAGGAACTCGTGTCCGCCGCCGTCGATTGGGCAGTGCCCGCATGCCCTCGCGCGGCGTGTCACCGGTTGGGGGACGCGGAGGAAACTGAGCCGCACGGCGCATGGCGAGAGCGTGGCGGGCCGCCTCGATATGCGCGGTTCGTGCCTCGAGCTTGTGCATGCGATCGAGCTCCCTGTTCACGCGTTTCAACGCGGCGGCGAACACCTGCTTGCGCCGCAAGGGATGCTCGGCTGTGCCCGGAAAGCTTGCGCCTCTCTGCGCCCCTTTTCCGCGCACCGCGCGGCGATTTTCGCGCGCTAGGGTGCGCTCCTTATCGCGCATCTCGCGCAGACGCTGGCGCAACGCCTTGAGATCATCAAGCGCGGCGTCATAGATGTCAGGATGGTGACTGCGCAGGATGATCTCATGCTCGTCATAGCTGAGAATGCTGCGCTCGAATTTACAGGGTATGGACATGGCGGCCCTTTAGTATCTTGTGCCGCTGCCAACGAGCATTGGTACTATAATGTTCATTCTCGCCGTATCAATACGGCGGCGAACCGGCCTGGCGGAACACACCAATGAGCGCCACAGCGAACGCTGATTCCACGGCCGACGGTATCACCTGGCATGCGGTGGCGGTGGACGACGTGGTGAAGCGTCTCGCCACCGACATCGGGAAAGGCCTCGCGGCTAACGAGGCGGCGACGCGTCTGCAAAAGTACGGGCCCAACCGCTTGCCGGAGGGCAAGAAGCGGGGGCCGTTCATGCGGTTCCTGTCCCAGTTCAACAACATTCTGGTCTATGTCCTGCTCGGCGCCGGCTTCACCAAGCTGATGCTGAACCTATGGGTTGATGCGGCGATCATCTTCGGCGTGGTCATCCTCAACGCGCTTCTCGGCTTCTTTCAGGAGGGCATGAGGATCAAGAAACCGGCCGACGAGTTTGGAAATACCGCAGAACGGCAAAGCAGGCGCTGGCTGCTGCGAAATGCTTGAGCGTATGTCCGCTCAGGATGAATCCAACCGAATAGATTGCATGGTCGTAGAACTCGAACAATTTGGCGAGTGCATAAAACGCCGCGGCGATAAGCCAGTAAGACGTGCCGGAATATTTCGCCGGACACGCAACGAATAGCAGCGGTAATGCGATGCAGGGAAAAAACTGTACCCAGCCATAGAGCCGCAGGTCGTCGGTCCAGCGCCAGAGCAAGAGGCTGAATACCGCCAATGCAAGCAGCGGCCACAGCAGAACGGCTCCGGCCTTTGCACTCACACGCTCCTCTACCGCAACGGCGAGGATTGCCATGAAGGTGAGCGCCACCGGCAGCCGGTCCCAGAACAACGTGTCATCGTTCGGGTCCCAGTGGTAGTGAGTTGAGCCGAAGCCAGTCAGAAAAATCCCGAGGAAGAGAACGAAGCTTGCTCGGTCGCGACCGAATTGCCACAGTCCTATGGCCCCGACCAGGACAAAGGGAAGATTTGAAACGACGTTCCAGAAATTAGGAATACCGAGCAGTGTGCGTCGATCGGCAAATTGGTGATAGCTGGGGTCCTGCGGGATCGGTGGTAGCAATGGTAAGATCGCAAGCGAGACGGCCATCAGGCCGAGGAGCGCCACTAAGGGATGTTTTCCTTTCGCGATGCTGGGCGTCATGAGATGCCGTACAGCGAGCGTCCACGGCCATGGAAGACATGCCATGACCGATTTCCCTGGAATTTGCCGCCAACGCCTGCGTGGCAACGTTGCGGCATTGACCGGATCGGACGGTGACGTGGTCACATTCTCATCACGACCTCGGTAAACTCAAGATAAATGGCGCGCGCGATGTTCCGACTGGGAGAATTCAATTCCGTGTCGAAGGGCGGGAAGGAACCGCTGAGGTCTCGTAGCTTCCTGTCCAGGTCTCTTGGCTGGCTGATCGGCGGCATCTGGGTTGTTTGCCAAATCGTGCTCATCACTTGGGGCACCTTGGCCATCTACTATTCGAATCTCCCGTGGGCCGCGCTGCGCTTGACGTTAGCGGCGGCCTTTGCGGCGTTCGCCGTGTGGGCCTGCTGGGTGTCGCCTCGACGCAGCATGTCCGCGGTTTTTCTCGGATTATTTTTCGCAGTCGTCGTGTGGTGGATCTCGATCCCTCCTTCGCATGATCGCCCGTGGCGGCCGGAAGTGGCGGTGATGCCGCGGGTGATCATCGATGGTGACCGCGTACGCATCGCCGGTGTCCGCAACTTTGACTACCGCAGCCGGAACGACTTTACAGTGCGTTATGAGGAGCGCGAAATACGGCTGTCCCATTTGGCAGCGCTTGATTTCTTCGTGTCCTACTGGAGCGAGGGGCTGGTCGGACACACATTCTTGAGCTTCATTTTTGACGACGCCCCGCCGCTGAGTATCTCGATTGAGACGCGGCCCGAGGTTGGCGAGGGCTTTTCCCCCATCGCCTCCATGTTCAAGCAATTCGAGCTGATCTACGTGGTAGGGGATGAGCGCGACCTCGTGCGCGTGCGCACCAACTACCGCAAAGAGACCGTATATCTCTATCGCCTCAACGCCTCGGCCGACGACGCGCGGCTGCTGCTGCTGGTCTATCTGGCGCGGATCAACGAACTCGCTGATCGGCCGGAGTGGTATCATTTGCTGAGCAACAGCTGCACCATCAACATCGTGCGCTATGCAAACGCCGCCGGCCGAGTCGGCCGGTTCGATATCCGGCATCTCCTAAACGGTTTGATCGACAGTTACCTCTATCACTCCGGCCGGGTGGATACGACGCTGCCATTCGACGAACTGCGGCGGCGATCCCTGATCAACGAGGCTGCGCAGGCGGCCGATGGTGCGCCGGATTTCTCGGAGCGCATTCGCGCATCTCTGCCGACGATCCCCCACCCTATTAGAAGGACCCAAACGCAGAACCCAGCGCAATCACCGCCACAAGGGCGATAATCGCGCCAACTACGGCCACCTTGCAGCGCGAAATCCACGAGAAGCGGCGCGCGGCTCGATCCCACGATGCTCGTCCTAGGCCACGGATATGATGGTCTTCTTACGTGTCGTGCAGATCAAGATGGACAGCTACTTGCTCCCGCGCCGATCCCGTAGGGCCGCTCGCGGCACTCTGCGGGTTGGTGACCGCTTAGTCGGAATGCGTTAGAGAAGGCGCAAGTTTAAGCTCGAGGGGACCTCGACCAACGAGTTCCGGGAGGAATCGCCATGGCCAGCAGCTTGAGACCCGTGACGGTCGCCCCAAAAGGCATGGGGCTTTATGATTTCGTCGCCCTGCAAGAGGGCTTCTTCGCCGCCGAGGGCCTTGACGTCGATCTCGACTGGAAGACGTTCCGCGGCACGCAGTCGAGCTGGAAGAATCTCGACTATTTCCAACGTCCGCAAGACCGCCCCTACACGCAGGACAAGCGCGAGGTGATCCAGGGCGCCTGCGTCTGGGGCACGATCTGCAACGCCAGCGCCGGCATGGGCAAGATGGTGCCCGACGCCTACGGGGTCTCGCCTTGGGCGATCTTCGTGCGGCCCGACTCGCGCATCCGCCGGCCGGAAGACCTCAAGGATGTGCCGGTCTCGGTCGGCATGCGCGCGGGAAGCCACTTCAACGTGCCGTATCGGCTGGAGAAATATCTGCCGCTCGAAAACATCAAGGTGGTGAACACGGGCGGTTTCGGCGCGCGGCTCAAGGCGCTGCTCGACGGCGAGGTTGAAGCGGCGAGCCTGCTGCCGCCGCAGATCGCGATGGCCGAGCAGCTCGGATTGCGCCAAATCATCGCCGATACCTTCAAGACGCTTTGGTGGGTTCCGGACAATTTCGAGCCGGACGCGGTGCGCAGCTATCTGCGCGCGCTCGATCGCGCCGAGAAGGCGATGGACGACGATATGGGAAAATATCTACCGCTGTGGAAGCTCGCGGTGCCGGCCGAATTCGAGAACTTCCATCCGTGGAACTATTCGAAGTTCGGCCGTGGCGAGCGGTTCTATTACCGGACGCTGCCCCGGGAGGAATTCGACGACACTCTGGCGCAGGTCAAGCGCTGGGGCCTCGATCAGTATCTCAAGGATCGCAGCTACGAGACGCTGAGCTATTCGCGCTGAGTTCGCGCTGTTTGCGCCTCGCCGGCGTATGGAGTCTGCGCCGCTGGATGTCGCTCCAGAAAGCGCCGGGCGAACCCCATCGACGCGCTGCGCGCGGCTTGCATTCCTTATGTGCCGACCGCGTCGGCCACGCACTTCTTCATGTGGCTGGTCTTTGCGGCGCCTGCCAGGTTCTTTTGCTTGGAGTCGGACTCACAGGTCGTCGTTGCATCGCGCTCGCACTTCGTCATGAAGCTCTTGAGAGCCGCCCCCGCGAGCTTCTTGTCCGCGGCATCCGACTTGCAGGTCGCAAACGCCGGTGCGGACGAGATCAGGCAGACCGCCAGCGCCAAGGCAATCTTCTTCATGGTTTTCCTCCATCGTCAGCTTTGTGGACCGAGAGGAGGGGCAATTTTAGGGGAAGCGGCCGTCGCCGAAAAGCCGCTTCATCGGGTTGGTTGCGCCCGCAAGCTGTGATTAATTGCGCAGTCCGATCTTGCGCAGGTCATACATGAAAAACATCAATCCAAATCCGTTCACCACGCGGCCCGAGATCGAAGGCACCTTTGGCGTCGTCACCTCCACCCACTGGATCGCCACCGCCGTCGGCATGGCGACGTTGGAGAAAGGCGGCAATGCCTTCGACGCCGCGGTCGCCACCGCTTTCACGCTGCAGGTGGTCGAGCCGCATCTCAACGGGCCTGGCGGGGACGTGCCGGTCATCCTCAACGACGTCCGCACCGGCAAGACCGAGGTGATCTGCGGCCAGGGTCCGGCGCCGGCAAAGGCCACCATCGCGCATTACCGCGGCCTCGGCCTCGACATGGTCCCGGGCACCGGCCTCCTCGCCGCCTGCGTTCCCGGCACGTTCGACGCCTGGATGTTGTTGCTGCGCGACTACGGGACCGTGCGGCTCGCCGACGTGCTCACGCCCGCGATCGGCTATGCGAGCCAAGGCCATCCCCTGGTCGAGCGTGCGCACGCGACAATCGCATCCGTCGAAGCCCTGTTCCGCCAGTATTGGCCGACCTCGGCCGCGGTCTATCTCCCCGCCGGCAAGGTGCCGGAGACCGGAACGCTGTTCACCAATAAGACGCTGGCCGAAACCTATACGCGCCTGCTGCGCGCGGCCGAGGCCGCCGGCGGCGACCGCGTCGCGCAGATCGAAGCGGCGCGCAAGACCTGGTCGCAGGGCTTCATCGCCGAGGCGATCGACCGCTTCTGCCGCACGCAGGCCGTGATGGATACCAGCGGCGAACCTCATTACGGCGTGCTCACGGGAGACGACATGGCGCGCTGGCACGCCCATGTCGAGGCGCCGCTCACCTACGACTACGGCCGCTACACCGTCTGCAAGCCCGGCCCGTGGGCGCAGGGGCCGGTGATGCTGCAGCAGCTGGCGCTGCTCAAGGGCTTCGATTTCGATCGCGCCGATCCGGTGAGCGCGGATTTCGTTCACCGCCTCGTCGAGTGCTCCAAGCTCGCGTATGCCGATCGCGAGAAATTCTACGGCGATCCCGACTTTGTCCAAGTGCCGATGGCGACGCTCCTTTCCGACGCCTACAACGACGAGCGGCGCAAGCTCGTCAGTGACAAGGCTTCGCTCGAATTGCGCCCCGGGTCGGTCGAGGGCTTCGGCGCGGTGGTCAAGCTGCGTCGCGAGGAAGGCCCGCGCCGCGCGGTCGGCGGCCTGGGCGCGGGCGAGCCGACCGTCGGCCGCATCGGCGAGATGCGCGGCGACACCGTGCATTTCGACATCATCGATCAGGCCGGCAACATGATCTCGGCGACCCCGTCCGGCGGCTGGCTGCAGTCCTCCGTCGCTTGCTCCCGGCAAGCGGCCGCGCACCACGCTCTCGCCCACGCTCGCGTTGCGCGACGGCGAGCCTTATCTCGCCTGGGGTTCGCCCGGCGGCGACCAGCAGGATCAATGGACGACGCAGCTGTTCATGCGCCACGTCCATGCCGGCATGAATCTGCAAGAGGCGATCGACGCCCCGGCCTGGCACTCCGAGCATTTCCCGATCTCGTTCTGGCCGCGCACCGCGCGGCCGGGCGTGTTGGTGGTCGAGGGCCGCCTGCCGCCGGCGACGGTGAAGGAGCTCGAACGCCGCGGCCACATCGTCGAGGTCGACGCCGACTGGTGCGAGGGACGTCTCACCGCCGCCGCGCGCGAGGGCCGCCGCCGCCGCGCCGCAGCCAATCCCCGCGGCATGCAGGGCTACGCCGCCGGCCGGTGAGGGCTCCAGTCGATTGATGAACGCGCCCGCGAATTCGATGGACGAATCGAAACCGGGTGATCTCCTGCTGGTGACGGGCGCGAGCGGCTTCGTCGGCTCGGCCATTTCGAATGCAGCCCGCGCGCACGGTTATCGGGTGCGCGTGCTGGTGCGACCGTCGAGCCCGCGCACCAATATCGCGCCCGGCGACGAGGTGGTCGTCGGCGACATCCGCGACCGGGCATCCCTGGTCGCCGCGTTGCGGGGCGTGCGCTACCTCGCCCATGCCGCCGCCGACTATCGGCTGTGGTCACCCGCTCCGGAAGAGATCATCCGAACCAACGTGGATGGGACGCGGGCCGTCATGGAGGAGGCGCTGCGAGCCGGCGTCGAGCGCATCGTCTATACCAGCAGCGTCGCGACGCTCGAATTGCGGGACGGCGCGCCCGCCGACGAAACCCATCCGCTTGCTGAGAGCAAGGCCGTCGGCGCCTACAAGAAAAGCAAGGTCATCGCCGAACGCCTGGTCGAGGACATGATCAGGCAACACCGGCTGCCGGCCGTGATCGTCAACCCCTCGACGCCGATCGGTCCCCGCGACGTGAAGCCGACGCCGACCGGGCGCATCATCGTCGAGGGCGCCTGCGGCCGCATGCCGGGATTCGTGGATACCGGCCTCAATCTCGCGCACGTCGACGACGTGGCGGCGGGGCATCTCGCCGCCTTGCGACGCGGTGGAATCGGCGAGCGGTATATTCTGGGTGGGGAGAACGTGCGGCTCGGCACCATGCTCGCGGACATCGCCGACATCGTCGGACGCCGCCGGCCGACGCTGCGGTTCCCCATCGCCGCGCTCTATCCCATTGCGGTCGGCGCAGAATGGTTCGCCCATCTGACCGGAAAGGAACCGTTCGCGACCCGCGACGGGCTGCGCATGGCGCGCCATTACATGTTCTTCAACGACGCCAAGGCCAGGCGCGAGCTTGGATACACCTCGCGGCCCTATCGCGAGGCCATCGCCGATGCGATTTCCTGGTTCAAGCAGGCTGGATATGTGCGCTGACCGAGCGCGAATATTTACGGCGAAGGTGTTCAGAGCGCCGGCTGCTGGCGCTCGCGCAAGAATCTGAAAAATTCGACGCCCTCGCGCAGCCGCCGGCGCAATGTCTCGGGGCTCCTGACCATTTCGCCGGCGATGGCGGCGATCTTCGGCGCGCGGAAGTAGAAGCGCTTGTAGAAATCGTCCACCGACTTGAAAATTTCGGTATGGCTCAGATGCGGGTAATTCAACGATGCGAGTTGCGTGCCGCGTTCGGTGAGCAAGTCCGCGTTCTCGTCGACGAGCCAGTGGTTCTCCAGCGCCTGCTTGTAGAGGAACGTACCGGGATACGGCGCCGCGAGTGAAATCTGGATCGTGTGTGGGTTGATCTCGATGGCGAAACGGATGGTTTCCTCGATCGTCTCCTTGGTCTCGCCCGGAAGACCGAGAATGAAGGTGCCGTGCGTGACGATGCCGAGCTCGCGGCAGTCCTTGGCGAAACGCTTGGCCACGTCGACGCGCATGCCTTTCTTGATGTTGTGAAGAATCTTCTGGTTGCCGGATTCGTAGCCCACCAGCAGCAGCCGCAGGCCGTTGTCCTTCAGCACCTTCAAGGTTGCTCGCGGCACGTTGGCCTTGGCGTTGCACGACCAGACTATGCCCAGCTTGCCGATCTCGCGCGCGAGCGCCTCGACGCGCGGCAGGTTGTCGGTCAGCGTGTCGTCGTCGAAAAAGAACTCCTTCACCTGCGGAAAAGCCTTCTGTGCCCAGGCGAGTTCCTCGATCACATGCCCCACGCTGCGCGTGCGGTAGCGGTGTCCGCCGATGGTCTGCGGCCATAAGCAGAAGGTGCAACGCGATTTGCAGCCGCGCCCGGTGTAGAACGAAATGTAGGGATGTTTCAGATAGCCGCTGAAATAGTTCTCGATGACGAGGTCGCGCTTGTAAATCGGCGTGACGAAGGGCAGCTCGTCCATGTTCTCGAGGACGGCGCGGTCTTCGTTGTGCACAATGACGCCGGCGGCGTTGCGCCAGGAGAGCCCGGCGATGCGGCCGAAGTCGCGCCCCTCCGCCACCTCCTTGATGGTGAAATCGAATTCGTTGCGCGCGACAAAATCGATCGCGGGCGAAGCTTTGAGGCTCGCTTCCGGCTCGACTGCGACCTTTGCCCCGATCATGCCGATCTTCAAGCTCGGCTTGAGCGCCTTGAGCGCCTCGGCTGTTCTGACGTCGACGGAGAAAGACGGGGTCGAGGTGTGCAGCACCACGAGATCGCGGTTCACGGCCTCGGGCGCGACGTCGTGGAATTTGAGGCGGTGGGGCGGCGCGTCGACGAGCTTGGAGCCTTCAACGAGCGCGGCGGGCTGGGCGAGCCAGGTCGGGAACCAGAACGATTGGATCTCGCGACGCATCTGATAGCGCGCGCCGGCGCCCCCGTCGAAGCCGTCGAAGGATGGCGCTTGCAAGAACAGCGTCCGCATCATGTCAATGAGCCCCCCGGTCAGCCACCCAAGCCCCTCCCGCAACCATCCGGAAGCGGCGGCCTTTCCAGCTTACCTGCCAACTCAGAAAGCTGAAAACGAAAATGGCGAAGGACAATAGATCGCACGCCGGGACAAGCCAATACGCTTGCCGGGGGAGGGCGTAGGCGCGCTCGACCCGCCGCAAAAGCGCCATCCGGCACGCGATTGCCACCACTGCGATGCCGGTCGCCGGCAGCAGGGCCGTCGAGCCGGCGCCGACGAGGGCTGCGATCAGCGCCCATGGGAAGGGGTGGCTGACGATCGTACCCGCGTAACCGGCGGGATCGATGCTCCTGATCGTGCGCGCCCATCGCAGCTGGTGCCGCCACAATTCGCGCAGCGACGTCTGCGTGCAGACATGGGCGACGGCGAAGCGGGCCTGAAGCCGCCGATCTCCGCCAGCGTCGCGCGCCTGAGCGCGAGCGTCGAGCCGAAACAAGGACGCGCCAGGTCGAGCGCAAGGCCGACCACCACGCTCGGCAGAAATTGGGCATTGATGATGAGCGCGCTGAGTCGCGCCCAGATGCCGGTGACGCCGACGCCGTAGTAGAGGCAGGTCACGGCGCCGATGCCGGGCTCTGCCAGCGCCGCGACCACGCGGGACAGATAGTCGCGGTTCACTCGCATGTCGCTGTCGGCGACGACGACAACATCATGACGGATGCGCGGCGCCATGTTGACGAGGTTGGAGACCTTCCGATTCAATCCGTGCATCTTGGCTTCGATCACGAGATCGAGATCACGATCAGCCTCCACCTCGCGCAGGCGTTCGACGACGGCAATCACGGCGTCATCGGCGTCCTGCACCCCGCAGACGATTTGCATGCGTCCGGAATAGTCCTGGACGCAGAACGATGTGAGATTGTCGAAGAGGCCCGGCTCATCGCCGTGAAGCGGCTTGAGAACGGTGACTGCAGGCGTGGCCGCGGGGCACGCGGGCGCACGGCCGCGCGCAATGCGGCCGACGAGGATCGCGGCCGTGATGAGGTACCCGCAGCCGACCACGGCGAGCACCGACGCCGCAAGAGACGACCAGAACAAGATCATGGCTCGGCTCAGTGGCTTTGCGAACGGGGATTGACGGCCTCGCGTGCCGGCTGCCTGCGGTAGCTCGGCACCAAGCGCCCCCATTCCAGCATCTGCCAGCCGAGAAGGCCAGGCACTCCGAGCACGAGGTCGGCGGCGCGCTTGACGAGCGACAGCGCAATCGCCTGTTCCGGTGGAATTCCGAATGCCGCGCACAGCACGACGAGCGCGCCTTCCTGCGCGCCGAGCGCACTGGGGATGGCAAACGCCGCCCCGCGAACCGCGTGCAGCAGACTTTCGATGACGAGCGCCTCGCCGATACCCACGGGATGCCCCATGAACGCAAACACGATCGCGACTTCGGCCACGCCGATGGCCCATCCGGCCAGATGCACGACGCCGCTGGCGATAACGTTGGATCGGGCGGCGTAGATCATGCCAAGGTTTTGATAAACGGCATCGATCGTGCCGAGTACGCGCCACTCCCGGTCGCCGGCCAGACGACTCACGATTGCGCGAAGAATACGTTGCCCGCCGCGGCGTTGCGCCAGATAGAAGCCCGCAAGCATGAGCGTCGCGACCGCAATCCCGACCGCGGCGCTTCGTGCCAGGGTCTCACTCGCCTCCAGCGCAATAAGGGCAAGAAGGCCGAAGATCGCGAACAGAAACTGTGTTGCGGCCTGGATGAGGACGTCGACGATCACGCTGGCCGCCGCGAGCGCGCCTGGAACGGCGTACAACGTCAGCAAACCCGCGCCGATGAGATCGCCACCGACTTGCGCCAGCGGCAACAGGACATTGGTCGCCTCGCGAACGAACCGCAGCAGGACGCACGTGCGAAGCTGCGGACGCATGTTCGAGGGGAACAGCAGCCACCATCCCACCCCCGCCACGGCAAGGGCGACGGCGCGCGCCAGCACCACGA
>VAZL01000007.1:11436-12632 GCA_005883445.1 Alphaproteobacteria bacterium
TGAGCGCGGCGATCCCACCCAACCAGGCGACCACTCCGGCTTGCTTGACCATTGGCGCCCCGATTCACACGACGTTCTCGACGCAACCTGCGGCCGGATCCCCGCACTAAGCGCAGGGCAGACCCCGGTTACCGAGGTTGCGGGCTACCACGGCGTTTTGATGTCGAAAGAGCGCGTTACCCCAAACCCGATCGTCACTTGGTCGGGGGAACCCTTCTGCGTCACCAGCGGCGAGTCAGCGGGTTCGCCGCTGAGCCTTTCGTATTCCACAAACACGTGCGTCGCCCACTGCGGCGTCCATAGGTAGCGCGCCTGCGCGCCTGCGCCGTACGAGCGAATCCCGCCCTTGGTGTCGTATATCGGCAGGCCCGATCTCACCGCCTGGGCCGGCGTGATGTTGAAATACGGAGTGAGCGCGGGCGTGGTTGCCAGGGTGAGCCGCGGACCAGCCGACAAGGTCAATTGCGGGCCCACCGGAACAACGGCGTCCGTCGTGATATCGGAGACAATCCCGTGGTGGCCATGGAAGCCCTGCCGCACCTCGGTGCGCGTGCGCAGCCAAGGAGCCCACCAATACTGTGCAAAGATGCCCACCTCGGCCGCCCAGGGAACGTTGCCGAGGCTGCGCACCGCCGGCGAGTCGGCATTTTCACGCTGCGACCACACGAATTGGCCGACCGGACCGACTTGGTATTTACCTTCGTCGATCAGTGCGACGTCCAAGCCGTCGCGCGGACCGCGGAAGGGTTCCGGCGTGCCGTAGCGGCGCACGGCGAAGATGGGATAGGGGCGCAGGCGCTCGCGGCTCGAGCCTTGAAACAGCGGCTCTTCCCGGCCTTCCGCGCCGAGCGTCACGGTCCAGTCATAGGGGGATGCCGGCGGCACATAGGCGCGCCCGTCGCTCTCCCCCGCGGACGCCACCGTGGGAGCCGACAGCGCAGCCACAAAAGCGGCGATCGCGGCGCGCCGACCCCTCATCCGCCCCCCTCTCGCTTCCCCGCGAGGGATAATATTGACCCACAATATTCAGCCATCGTTAACATGGGGGAGCCCCTTCGCACAACGCCTGGCAGGCGGATGGGCTGTTCGCAACTTCTTTTGCATGGGCCCTGTGGCCCCGGTCCAACACCGCCTAAAACCACGAGAATTCAGAGTTGCCGGGGGGCGAGTTCGCTACCACGCAGCCCTATCCGGCT
>VAZL01000008.1 GCA_005883445.1 Alphaproteobacteria bacterium
AAGTAAGCGGGTTCTTGAGCTCGTGCGCCACGTCGGCGGCGAATCTCTCAATCGCCTCGATGCGGGTATAGAGCGCGTCGGTCATGTCGCGCAGCGAGCCCGACAGGTGCCCGATCTCGTCGCGCCGGTGGCTCAAATCGGGAATTTCCACGCGCGAGCGGATACGCCGGCGCACGAGTCGGGCGCTTTCCGCCAGCCGCCGAACCGGACCGGCGATGGTTCCGGCGAGCAGGAACGACAGCACCACCATCACGCCGGCGGCGATGAGGAACACCTTGAAGATGGCGACGCGCTCGGCGCCCACCATGTTGTCGATGTCGGCGCCCTGCGTCGACAGCATGAGGGCGCCGCGCACGGCGCGGAAGCGCTGCACCGGTACCGCGACCGACACGATGACTTCGCCGCGATCGTTGATGCGCACCATGCTCGACTTGAAGCCCTGCAGTGCATTGCCGACCTCGCCGTAGGCCTTGCCGTTCTGCGGACCGAGCTCGTGATAGAGCGGCAGCGTGCCGCGGCTGAACCAGGTGCGGATGGCGACGTAGCCGCGCTCGAGAACGCCGGGCTTCCGCGTCGGCGGCGGCAGGTCGAAGCGCAGCACGTCGTAGAGATTATGGCTGTCGAGGATGAGGACGCCGTCGCGGTCGTAGATGCGTGCGCGCGTATTTGTGGGAGAGACGAGGCGACGCAGCACGGGCGCGACCCGCTCCGGATTGACCGGGAATTCGAGCCCCGAGAGTGCCTCCTCGGAGGGGCCGTAGCTCTGGCCCGCCTGCAGCTCGAGCAGCCGCTCGGCATCGATGGTGATGGTGTCGGTCTCCACCGTCGCGGAGGCGGCGACGGCGCCGGCGATGATTTCGCCTTGCACCAACAAGCTCTGGATGCGCGCATCGATCAGGCCGGCGCGGAATTGGGAAAGATAGAGAACTCCGACCACCAGCGCGAGCAGGCCGGTGACGTTGAGAAAGACGATGCGCCGGCTCAGACTCGAAAAGGCGACGCGAACGAAGAGGTGCCAGCCTCGCAACAATAGGTAAGCGATCTGTCGTCGCCCGGTTTTGGCGAGCGAGGGGCTCTCGTCGGGGTCCGCCTCAGCGGCGGTCTTGAGCATCTCCGACGCGCGCTGGCTGAGATTCGAGAAGGTCGCAACGACGAAGAGATGCCAGGCTTGCAATAGGTCAATGGAGCGCCGGAGCCCGGCCTTGGCGAACAGCAACGCGGTTTCGTCGAGCCGTTGCGGCGCGACGTCGCCCTCGAACATTTCAGCCGTTCGATTGTGCCGACTCAAGCGCGAGAAGGCGCTACGGACGAAGCGATCCCAGGCTTGCAATAGGTCCGCGAGCCGCCGTCCGCTTTTCGCAAACGATGAGCTGTCGCCGGGCCATTGCGGCGCGACGTCGGTCTTGAAGCTTTCCGGCGTTCGATTGAGCACGGTCAGTCTGCCGGTTGCGCCCCCACTTCAGGCCCCGCCGGCGTCGATCTTAGGCGGTCGAGCCTGCTCGCCAAACCGTCCCTAGTGTGGTGGATTTGAAGTTCCTACGGCCTTGCAGCAAACGTCGCATAGGAACTTCAAATCCAAAAACCACACTAGTCATAAGTTTGCTCGTATCCCTCGATTCCGAAGTTCGCACCAGATTGTGCTGCAGGGCTTGCGAACTTCGGAATCGGGGCACGAGTGTCACATTTCTTTGAACCGATAACCGACGCCATAGAGCGTTTCGATCATGTCGAAGTCGTCGTCGGTCCCCTTGAACTTCTTGCGCAGCCGCTTGATGTGGCTGTCGATCGTGCGATCGTCCACGTAGACCTGGTCGTCGTAGGCGGCGTCCATCAGGGCGTTGCGGCTCTTCACCACGCCGGGCCGGCTCGCCAGCGCCTGCAGGATGAGGAACTCGGTGACCGTGAGCGTCACCGGCTCGTTCTTCCAGGTACAGGTGTGGCGCTCCGGGTCCATGCGCAACAAGCCGCGCTCGAGCACCTTGGCGGCATCGGTCTCCTTCGGCGCGCTGCCGTCCTTCGGCGCCGAGCGGCGCAGAATCGCCTTGACGCGCTCGACCAGCAGGCGCTGCGAGAACGGTTTGCGGATGAAATCGTCGGCGCCCATCTTGAGGCCGAACAATTCGTCGATCTCCTCGTCCTTGGAGGTGAGGAAGATCACCGGCATGTCGGACTTCTGGCGCAGCCGCCGCAAAGTCTCCATCCCGTCCATACGCGGCATCTTGATGTCGAGAATGGCGAGATCGGGCGGCGACGTCTTGAAGCCGTCGAGCGCGGACGCGCCGTCGGTGTAGGTCATGATTCGGTAACCTTCGGCCTCGAGCGCGATCGAGACCGAGGTCAAGATGTTGCGGTCGTCGTCGACGAGAGCGATGGTCGGCATGGAGCCCCTATCCCTGCATTCGCCCTGGAGACTGTGAAGCCCCCAAAGCAAGGCTGAAATGTGGCAAAACCCTGACAAACGCGTGATTCGTCAAAGGGTTTACTAACATATCTCGCCCCGGCGATCCGCGCCAAGGCCCAGTTTGCCGCGCGCGCCGTGAGCGGAGGCGCTTGGTAACACCCTTCAGCGGAGAGTCCAAATGCAGCCGACCCCCGATTTCAACCCCTCAGCCGCCGCCAAGAAGCTTCTGCGCGAGGGCCGCTCGGGAGCATTGGCCACCTTGATGCCCGGCGCGGGCGATCCTTACTGCTCGTTGGTCAATGTCGCGACCGCGGCCGACGGGGCGCCCCTCTTGCTGATTTCGCGCCTTGCCGTGCACACCAAGAATATTCTCGCCGACCCGCGGGTCTCCCTCATGATCGACGAGCGCAAGGAGGGCGATCCGCTGCAAGGCGCACGCGTCATGCTGATGGGATCCGCCGCCGCGACCGAGGATCCGGCCGCGCGCCGGCGCTATCTCGACCGCCAGCCGGAGGCGGAAATGTTCGCGGGCTTTGGCGACTTCGCCTTCTATCGGGTGACGCTCAAGGCCGCGCATCTGGTCGCCGGTTTCGGCCGCATCGTCGACCTTAAGCCGCGGGACATTTTGACCGAGACCGGCGACGCCGCCGAACTTCTCGCGGCCGAGCCCGCGATTCTTGCCCACATGAACGGCGATCACGGCGACGCGGTGCGGCTCTATGCCACCAAGCTTCTCGGCGCTCCCGACGGGGAATGGCGCTGCGTCGGATGCGACCCTGAAGGGCTCGAACTGCAACTCGACCGCACCGCATTGCGGCTGCCGTTTCCGCAGCGCGTGCACGCGCCCGATGCGCTGCGCGACCTGCTCAAGCAAATGGCCGAGCAGGCGCGGCGCGCGGCGTGACCGCGGCCATCACCATCGCCGGCAAAACGAGACGGGGAGGAACAGCATGGGTCGTATGTTGATCGCCGCGGTCCTTGCGCTCGCGGCCCTGCCGGCGCGCGCGGGCGAGGACGACATCGTGCTGCGCGGCATGGGCTCGTTCCACGTCGGCGGACGCATCGCCGAGGTCAGCGGCAGGCCGGCGCGGGAGATCGTGCGGATCCCCGGCGGCCCGCCGTCGAAACTCGACCCCAACGGGGAGTTCATGGTCGAGCAGATGTACGTGCAGTACTTTCTGCCCAGGCACCGCAAGGGCAAGCTGCCGCTGTTGATGTGGCACGGCGGCGGTCTCACCGGCGTGACCTACGAAACCACGCCGGACGGCCGCGAAGGTTGGCTCAACCTGTTCGTCCGCAAGGGCTGGGATGTCTACGTCTCCGACGCGGTCGAGCGCGGCCGCGCGGGCTTTGCGAGTCCGGACGTGTGGCCGTCCGAGCCGATTTTTTTGAACTACGCGGACCCGTTCGAGCGCTTCCGCATCGGCGACGGCGAGGGCTCGTGGAACGCTGATTCGGCCAAGCGCAAGGTGCTGCCCGGAAACCAGTTCCCGGTGGAGGCCTACGACAATTACATGAAGCAGACGGTGCCGCGCTGGCTCTCCACCGACAAGGCGGTCGTCGACGCCTACCTCGCGCTGGTGGACAAGGTCTGCCCCTGCGTGCTGCTGCTGCACAGCCAGGGCGGCGCGTTCGGCTTCAAGGTCGCGGAGCAGCGCTCGGACAAGATCAAGGCGATCGTCGCGGTCGAATCGGCGAGCGCAGGCGACGTCGGAAAGGCGGCGGCGCTGAAGAACACGCCCACGCTGATGCTGTTCGGCGACCATGTCGACCAGCATCCACGCTGGGCGACGTACAAGAAAATCGATCTCGAATATGCCGCCGCGATACGCGCCGGCGGCGGAACCGTCGACGTGATCAACCTGCCCGACATCGGCATCAAGGGAAATTCGCACATGTTGATGCAGGACAAGAACAATGCCGAGATCGCCGATGTCATCCAGACATGGATGGTCGGGAAAGGCTTGGTCGAGTAACCGCGTTCGGCGCTCGCAAGAGTTCCGATTTCGAACGGAGAAGGGAGGGCGCCATGCGCCGCTTGGGTATTGCTTTGGCAGTCAGCCTCGCAGCAGGTTCGGCCTGGGCGCAGGGCAAGGAACCCATTGCTTTACGCGACATGGGTTCGTTCCACGTCGGCGGGCGGGTCATCGAGATCACCGGCCAGCCGATCAAGGAGATCGTGTTCACACCCGGCGGTGTGCCCGCGAAGATGGATCCGAACGGCAAGTATCAAGTCGAGCAGACGTACGTGCAGTACTTCCTGCCGCAAAACCGCAGGGGCAGGCTGCCGCTCTTGATGTGGCACGGCGGCGGGCTCACCGGCGTGACCTACGAAACCACGCCGGATGGCCGCGAAGGCTGGCTCAGCTATTTCATCCGCAAGGGCTGGGACACCTATATCTCCGACGCCGTGGAGCGCGGCCGCGCTGGTTGGACCGACACCTTCAAGGGCGACGCGCTGTCCTTGCCGCTGGGCGATCCGTGGGAGCGCTTCCGCATCGGCCCGCCCGGTTCGTGGAACGACGACAAGGCCAAGCGCACGACCTATCCCGGCGCCCAGTTCCCGATCGAGGCCTATGCGCAGTTCATGAAGCAGGGCGTGCCGCGCTGGCTCACCACCGACGATCAGATCGTCGCCGCTTATATCGAACTCGTCGACAAGGTCTGCCCCTGCGTGGTCATGGTGCACAGCCAGTCGGGGACGTTCGGCTACAGGGTGCTGGAGGCGCGCCCCGATAAGGTCAAGGCGCTGGTCGCCGTGGAGCCGACCCTGGGCGGCGATCGCAACAAGGTCGACTCGATAAAGACCACGCCGATCCTCGTCGTTTACGGCGACAATGCAAAAGACCACCCGCGGTGGTCGAAGATCCGCCAGGGCGGCGTCGATTACGCCGCCGTTCTTAGATCCGCGGGCGGCAGCATCGACGTGGTCGACCTGCCGGACGTGGGCATCAAGGGCAATTCTCACATGATGATGATGGACAAGAACAACGCCGAGATCGCCGACCTCATCCAAAAATGGTTGCTCGACAAAGGATTGGCGCAATGAACGCGTGCGCTGCTGCGGCGCAGCATTGACAGCCGCGCGAGGCCAATTATAGGTCGCGGGATCGAGCGGCGGGCGCTATCATTAAGCCTTCCAGATATGGCGACGGGGAGTCGATCCGGCGGCCGCCGGCTGCGTCGTGGAGGTCTTTCGTGCAGGAAACGGGTTTGCGGAACAGCGCCTACGGCGCCGATCGATTTGGCTTCAAGGACCTCCGCGCGATCCACTGGAATCTCACCGCGCCCTCGCTCTACGAGCACGCGATCGCGGCCGGGGAAGCCTCGATCGTGGAAGGCGGCGCGCTCTGCGCTGAGACCGGCGTCCACACCGGCCGGTCGCCCAAGGACAAGCATACGGTCGTCGACGCATTGACCGAAAATTCGGTCTGGTGGGACGGCAACCGCAAGATCACCTCGGAAAACTTCCAGCGGCTCTATGACGACTTCATCGCCCATGCGCGCGGCAAGGAGCTTTACGCCCAAGACCTCTATGGCGGCGCCGATCCGAACTACCGGATAAAAACGCGGGTCTTCACCGAGCTGGCGTGGCACTCGCTTTTCATTCGTCAGCTCTTGATTCGCCCAGTGGCCCCCGAGCTCGAAGATTTTGTTCCGGAACTCACCATCGTCGATCTCCCCTCGTTCAAGGCCGACCCCAAACGCCACGGCGTGCGCAGCGACACCGTCATCGCCATCGATTTCAGCAAGAAGATTATCCTGATCGGCAACTCGTCCTACGCCGGCGAGATGAAGAAGTCGGTCTTCACCACGCTCAATTTCTATTTGCCCGCGCAAGGCGTGATGCCGATGCACTGCTCGGCCAATGTCGGCAAGGACGGCGACGTCGCGCTGTTCTTCGGGCTCTCCGGGACCGGCAAAACGACGCTCTCGGCTGATCCGAACCGCACGCTGATCGGCGACGACGAGCACGGTTGGGGTCCCGAGGGGGTGTTCAATTTCGAGGGCGGCTGCTACGCCAAATGCATCAAGCTATCCGAGGAGGCCGAGCCGGAAATCTATGCGGCGACCAACCGCTTCGGCACGGTGCGAATTCATGCCCAAGGCCTCGCGCACCGGGCGCGCCGGGCATCCGAAGAACATCATCTTCCTCACCGCCGACGCCTTCGGCGTGATGCCGCCGATCGCCAAGCTCACGCCGGCGCAGGCGATGTACCATTTCCTCTCCGGCTACACCGCCAAGGTCGCCGGCACCGAGAAGGGCCTGGTCGGGGTCCAGCCTGATTTCTCGACCTGTTTCGGCGCGCCGTTCCTGCCGCGCCCGCCGGCGGAGTACGGCAACCTGCTGCGCGAGTACATTTCCAAGCACAAGGTCGATTGTTGGCTGGTCAACTCGGGCTGGACCGGGGGCATCTACGGGGTCGGCCGGCGCATGCCGATCAAGGCGACGCGCGCGCTCGTCACCGGCGCGCTCGACGGCTCGCTCAGGGGCGTGAGCTTCCGCACCGATCCCTATTTCGGTTTCGCGGTGCCGACCTCGGTGCCGGGCATCGAGCCGCACCTGCTCTATCCGATGAAGACCTGGAAGGACAAAGCGGCGTTCGACCAAACCTCCGGGACCGCGCGGTCCGCGCCGAACGTTGGCTGCAAACAATTCAGAAAGAGATCGAGGAAAAGCTCATCGCTCCGAGATCAGCCTCCGACAAAGAACAAACGTCGCTCCCCTAGACTTAGACTAGTTTGGGTGGGGAGGCCATACTCAACCCATTCTTCGGGCGCTATTCCGAGCTGCTAAGCTAGCGCCGAACGAGCGGATGTTGCGCTAGCCCTCAGCGGGGCTGAGCCGATTGAAACGCTCTTTTTGCTCGTCGCCGAGCGAGCCGTAAAACTTCTCGAGCGCGGGCTGCACGGTTTGCACCGCGCGCAGCATCGCATCGAGCCGTTGCTCCATTGCTTGCAGGCGGCCGACCGGCGTGAGCGCGCGATCGGTGGGGCAATCCGACCTCAACAGGTTGGCTGCTTCGGACGTGGCGTCCTGTAGCTCCTTGAGGCCGGCGCGCTGCGCCTCGTCGGGTTGCACGGCTCGTTCGATCTGCTGCAACGGCAGGCTTGCGATGCCCGATGCGCGCTCGCCGCAGGCTTGCGTCAAATCGCGCTTGGCCTGCTGCTGATTGTCGTCGGAGCC
>VAZL01000009.1 GCA_005883445.1 Alphaproteobacteria bacterium
TCGTAAAAATCGTCGTAGGCGTAGGGCCAGAAGGTGTCATAGGCGTAGGGATAGAACGTGTAGTCGACGAAATCGTCATAAGCGTACGGCCAGAACAGCGGGCCGACCCAGCCGATCACCGCTGGGAAAGGACGATGCCGTCGCCATTGGGGATCGAAGAACCGGCCTTGGAACGTCGAGCCCGCCAATGCGCGCGCGCTGGGATCGCGCGCGGCGGAGAGATTGGCAAAGGCCTGGTTACGCAGCACACCGCCCGAGAAGGCTCGGGCGTTGCTGGCCGCTCGGGCGGCCGATGGAGCGGTGCGGCTCAGTTGATTGGGCTCCGTCGCATTTTGTTGCTGGGCCGCGTTGCGTCCGACGTGAGCGGACTGTGCTGCTGCCGCAGCGCCCGCAGCAGCGCCCACCGTTGCTGCACTGCCCGGGCCATGCTGGCGCACCTGATTGTTGCGCGGGCTGGGTTGGCTCGGTTGGGCGAGTTTCGCTCCACCGCGGCTGCCGACGTTGCGGCCCGTGGTTTGCGGCTGCTGCGCAGGAGCCACAGTTCGCGGCGCCTTCGCGTGCCGCGCCAGCGCCGAAGCGGGCGGGCCGCCGGACGGACGGGCAAGCTGCTGGCGCGCCGCGCGCTGCGCCGACACGTGCGGCGCGGCGATGTGCGAGACAGCCCGTGGCCCGGCGACGCGTGGCGCAGACGCGTGTGGGGCGGGCGCCGCGCGAGGTGCGGCCGCCACGTGAGGTGCCGGGGCCGGGTGAGGTGCGGGAGCCGCGCGAGCTGCGGGCGCGCCTCCCGGTTTTCCTCCCTGTTTCCCTGGTTGCGCGGCTGCGGTTGTCGCCAGCGCAGCAGAAGCGATAAAGAGTGCCGCGATGCGGATGTTCCATTGGAACATGACACCGACCTCCTAAGCATTGCCCCAGGAGTCAACGCCGGAGTGGCATGCGGGTTTCGTTTGCGAACGGGCCGCGGCTTACATGCGGCTTACATGGCGTGCGACAAACTCGATGACCAATTGTTCAGAATTGCGCGCGTGAAGAATTTGGAAAACTGAGAGAAGATTGGGATGCGGATGGTTCGGTTGGGACGAAACGGTCCGAACGTTTCCGGAATGGGGCTCGGTTGCATGGGCATGTCGGGCGGCTACGGGCCTGCCGACGACGCGGAGTCGATCGCGACCATCCATGCCGCGCTCGAGGGCGGCATCACCATACTCGACACCGGCGACTTCTACGGTTCGGGGCACAACGAGATGCTGATCAGGGAGGCGCTCAAGGGCGGCAAGCGCGAGCGCGCCTTCATCGCGGTCAAATTCGGGGCGATGCGCGGCCCGGACCTCAAATTCCTCGGCGACGACGGCCGGCCGA
>VAZL01000010.1 GCA_005883445.1 Alphaproteobacteria bacterium
TGCGCTGGACCAAGCCGCTGCCGCTCGGCCCGGACGGCCGGCACGCGTTTCCGAAATTGGAACCGGAGGATCGTTAAGCTGGGAGAGGCAGATCAGCTATTCCGCGGCCACCCGCGTTAGCTCGCCGGCCGCCGACATTTCCCGGCGGAGCCACTCGGGCGCAATGTCGAACCCGTTCGGCCAAGTCGGAGCACCAAACTCAAGAAACACGCGAGCGAAATAAGTCTCCTCGCGCAGCGGTTCAAGCATGGGCCCAGGCTCGTGCACCGTCGCGGCAAAGTCATGCACCCCTTCGCTGCCGTCGTTGAACCGGACCCGCAGCCGAAAACCGCCAAGCCGCTCTAGTCGTGTAACCTTAGTCAACATCGAGACCGGGTATCCTTTCTGGCCGCTGCCCTGCTCGCGCACGCCGCCAATTCTCGCTCAACTGATCTCGCCGGGCCAGAGTCCACTCCTTAACGAGGCGTGCTGCTGCCCTTGGTAACTCGCCTTCGAGTACTTCGCCGGTTTCGATCGCGACAAACGCCTCATGTTCGCCGTAGACGGCATGGAAGTGAGGCGGCGGATGATCGCGCAGATACATACGGATCGCGATCCCGTAGAACCATGCGATCGTCGGCACCGCGTCCGTCTCAATTATCCAAGAAGCTCCGCAGCTTCCGGCTCCGGCTCGGGTGCTTGAGCTTGCGCAGGGCCTTGGCCTCGATCTGGCGGATGCGCTCGCGGGTGACCGAGAACTGCTGGCCGACTTCTTCCAGCGTGTGGTCGGTGTTCATGCCGATGCCGAAGCGCATGCGTAAGACGCGCTCCTCGCGCGGGGTGAGCGAGGCGAGCACGCGCGTCGTCGTCTCGCGCAGATTCGACTGGATCGCCGCGTCGATCGGCAGGATCGCGTTCTTGTCCTCGATGAAATCGCCGAGGTGGGAGTCCTCCTCGTCGCCGATCGGGGTTTCCAGCGAAAGGGGCTCCCTCACGACCTTCAAAACCCTGTGCACCCTCTCGAGCGGCATGCCGAGTTTCTCGGCAAGCTCCTCGGGCGTGGGCTCGCGGCCGAGCTCGTTGAGCATCTGGCGCGACTTGCGTACGATTTTGCCGATACTGTCGACCATGTGCACGGGGACGCGGATGGTGCGCGACTGGTCGGCGATCGAGCGCGTGATCGCCTGCCGGATCCACCACGTGGCGTAGGTCGAGAACTTGTAGCCGCGGCGATACTCGAATTTGTCGACCGCCTTCATCAGGCCGATATTGCCTTCCTGGATCAGGTCGAGGAACTGCAGGCCGCGGTTGGTGTATTTCTTGGCGATGGAGATGACGAGGCGCAGGTTCGCCTCCACCATCTCCTTCTTGGCTTGCCGCGCCTCGCGCTCGCCCTTCTGCACCATCTGCACGATCTTGCGGAACTCGCCGATCTCGAGCCCGGTCTCGCCCGCGAGCACTTGGATCTCGTGGCGGTGCTGCTTGACCTTCTCCTTGTCGCGGGCGACGAGGCTCTTCCAGCCCTTGGCGGAGAGCTTCGACACCCGATTGAGCCAGCGCGGATCGAGCTCGGAGCCCTGGTAGTTCTTGAGGAAATCCTCGCGCGCGACGCCGTGGCCCTCGGCGAGCCGCATCAGGCGGCCTTCGTAGCCGACCAGGCGCTTGTTGATGTCGTAGAGCTGCTCGACCAGCGCGTCGATGCGCGCCTGATTGAGCCGTAACGACTTCACCTCGCTGATGATGTCGTTCTTGAGCTTCTTGTATTTGCGCTCTTGCGATGGCGTCAGCGCGCCGCTCTTGAGCTGAAGCGCAATGTCCTGGTCCTGCAGGCGGCGCAGCCGCTTGTATTCGCTGGCGATGTTGTCGAAGGTTTCGACCACCTTGGGCTTGAGCTCGGCCTCGATGGCGGCAAGCGAGAGCGAATTCTCCATATCGTCGTCGTCGAAATCGCCTTCGCCGGGCGCGGCCTCGCCGGCCTCGCCTTGCTCGCCACCATTGCCGACATGGCCGCGCTCGGGCGCGCCCCTGAACGGGGTCGCACCCGCGGGCGCGGCGGGCGGCGCCGCCGTCTGCGCCAGCACGGGGGAGCCGGGAACGGGCGGCGCGCCGGGCGGCGCCACGATCGGCTGGCCGTCGGGGCCGATCACCGGCGCCGGCATGGCCTTGGCGTCGGGCCCGGCATAGGTCGCTTCGAGGTCGATGATGTCGCGCAGGAACACCTTTCCCTCGTTGAGCTCGTCGCGCCAGATGATGATGGCCTGGAAGGTGAGCGGGCTCTCGCACAGGCCGGCGATCATCGCTTCGCGGCCGGCCTCGATGCGCTTGGCAATGGCGATCTCGCCCTCGCGCGACAAAAGCTCCACCGAGCCCATTTCGCGCAGATACATGCGCACCGGATCGTCCGTGCGCTCGGTCGGCTCCTTGGCCTCGGACTTGGCCGGGACCTTCTGCTGGACCTCGACCAGTTCGCCGCTCTCGCTCTCGGCCTCCTCCTCGGCTTCCTCGCGCGTCTCCTCGCCGTCTTCGCTCGGCTCCTCGGTCTCGACGACGTTGACGCCCATCTCGCTGAACATGGCGAGCACGTCTTCGATCTGCTCGGAATTGACCTCCTCGGAGGGCAACACCGAGTTGATCTGGTCATGGGTCACGTAGCCGCGCTTCTTGGCGGAGCGGATGAGCTTCTTGACGGCCGCGTCGAGGAGGTCGAGCAGCGGGCTGTCCGGCGCGGTCTCGGGTGCCTCTGTCTCCGGCACCTCTTTCTCCGCCAGCTCTTCCTTCTGCGGCCTAGCCTTGATGTTGCTTGCCATGAGCCTCCAGCCGGCGCTCCGCCCGCGCCGGATCGCGGTCTTGCCGCGTAGCCGATAGCCTAAAGGAGCGGCTGCGCCTACTTAAAACTTCATCTGCAGACGAATCTTTCGGCTATCGCCGCAAATGCGGCGGAAATCACGTAAGTTTCGCCGAAAAGTTTGAGAAGTCCCGCCCTTGCGCGGGCGTTCGCCCGGCACGGCATTTTTCATCCCTTCGGATTGCCGTCTTCACCGCGGCGAGAGTCGGTGTTGCGGCCTGACCGGGTGTTACGGTGCAGGAACGCGACGGCGGCAATCCCGCTTGGAGCGTTGCGCGGCTGCTCGTGTCGATCTTGCTTGCGCGGCGCGTTGCCACGCCCCCGCTGTCGCCGTTGACCGCCTGCATGTGCGAACGGCCGCGCTGTGCGGCCCTGGGTCGTCGATGGCTGAGCCTGTCGCGGAAACGTCCGGTGGTGCGTCGCTGGAATGGACATGCGGATCAGCTTCTCGATGTCGCGCAGGCATGCCGCCTCTTCGCCGTCGCAGAGCGAAATCGCGATACCTGCCGCCCCGGCCCGCGCGGTGCGGCCGATGCGATGTACGTAGGTTTCCGGCACGTTCGGCAGATCGAAATTCACGACGTGGCTGATGCCGTCGACGTCGATGCCGCGCGCAGCAATGTCGGTGGCGACCAGCGTGAGCACCTCGCCCCTGCGAAATGCGGCAAGCACCCGTTCGCGCTGGTTCTGCGACTTGTTGCCGTGGATCGCGTGGGCTGAGATGCCGGCCTTGGCGAGGCCGCGCACCACCTTATCCGCGCCGTGCTTGGTGCGGGTGAATACGAGCGCGCGGCCAATCGATTCGCGCTGCAAGATTTCAGCGAGGGCCGCTGGCTTCGCGGCGCGATCGACATGAAGGATACGCTGCTCGACGCGCTCGACCGTCGAGGCGACCGGCGTCACGGCGATCTTGGCCGGATTGCGCAACATGTGAGCAGCGAGCTCGGCGATGGCGCGCGGCATCGTTGCGGAGAACAACAGCGTTTGCCGTTGCGCAGGAAGCTTCGCGACGATTTTGCGGATGTCGTGGATGAAGCCCATATCGAGCATCCGGTCGGCTTCATCGAGCACGAGAAATTCCACCTCGCCGAGACGCAGCGCGTTGCTCGTCACGAGGTCGAGCAGGCGCCCGGGCGTGGCGACGAGCACGTCGACGCCGTTTTGTAGCGCGCGTACCTGCGCGCCCATCGACACGCCGCCGATCACCAGCGCGGCGCTGATGCGGACATGGCGGCCGTAAGCGCGGAAGCTATCGAGTATTTGGCCCGACAGCTCGCGGGTCGGGCTCAGCACCAGCACGCGGCAGGTCTTGCGCTCCGGCCGCCGTCGATTTGTGAACAGATGATGCAAGATCGGCAGCGCGAACGCCGCGGTCTTGCCGGTGCCGGTTTGCGCAATCCCGATCACGTCGCGGCGCGACAGAACGGTGGGAATGGTCTGCGCCTGAATCGGCGTGGGCGTGGCGTATTTCTCTTCCGCGAGCGCGCGCGTGATCGGTTCGGCAAGGCCGAAATCATGAAAAGAGGTCAATGAACAAGCTTTCTATTGTGCGAGACGGCGCGGGCCGCAGCGAAGTGCGCCCGCAGCGCGATATCGCGGATGGTGCGAGACACCCCCGCGTGATCTGGGCTGTCGGTGAAAGTGAAGGGCAAGCCAGAAACCGTTTGACGGGGATCCGTACACGCGGCTCGCCAGGACCAGATAAGGTCGCGCCGGTCATATGGGGCATGGATGTGTTCGTTTCAAGGCGCTCGTGGTTAAGCCCGCGGCATCGTCTAAAGGCCCGCCCCTGCAAATATAACGGTCTCGCCCGGAACCATTCGCCGTGCTAGGTTGCTAGTCATCACCGGCAGCGGCCTACGCCAGGCGCCGGTGGCTGAGAGACCCCGTTGTGCTCCCGCCTGCGAACGGAGGGAGCAATGTCCAAAATCGGCGATATCGACTCCCCGGCGCGCTATCGGCGCCTTGCGCGAGACTGCCTGGAAATGGCGCGCACCGTCGCGAGTGAAGGGCCTCGGGCAACTCTCGTCGAAATGGCGCAAATCTGGATGCGCTTGGCCGGCACTGAGGAAGGCCGCCAAGTCGCCCAGCAGCAACAACAGATCCAGCCCAAGGCCGACGACAAGAAAGAGTAGGCCCGCAAGCCGTAGTTTGCAGGAATCTCGTGGCTTCGTGCCACTCGCCGAAATCGCCCAGAGCCAAGTCCTTTCGCCGGTGCCAATGAGAATAAAAGGGGTTGAAATCGCGAGTTGCGCCTCGCAATTGGGCACGATCGTTCAGCCAACGAACGCTAATTTGAATGTCAACGTTCGCTCGATGCTGAGTGTTTTCTGTATCAATGCTTACTACAATGCGGTGAGCAACGTGGCGCATGCTTGAGCGACGCCGCGATCGGGCGAGGTCATTCCTGGGAACGTCGCCCAGCCGCCCTTCTCGATGTAGGAGTACTGCATCCACGAGCTGACCTTTTTAAGCTCCGCCATGTTTGCCGACGCATCGGCGGCCTGTCGAAACTTGTCAGCACACACCGGGGCCAGAACCGCTACGACGGCGGCAGCTGCACTTTTCGCTGCGTTTTCCCTCGCAGTACTTCCCAATGTCCATCCGCCCCAACCGAAGCCGATGACTACTGTTGCGAGAAAGCCGGCAAACGCGCCCTGCAAGAGACGCGTGCGCGACTCGCCTTGCAGAATTGAAGGTAATTGCATGAGAGGTTCCTTTCGCTCGACATGTTTCGGAGCGAGGGCAACGGACACCCGGATGGGGTTCCGGTCAAAAAGTCAAACTGAAGGCTCGGGCGCGTTGAGCTGGCGCCTCGGTCGAGTGGAGTGTGCGCCCGTTTGCAAATAGAATCTGTTCAAAATTGACCACTTTCTGATCATCCCCA
The DNA here is from genome assembly GCA_005883445.1 of Alphaproteobacteria bacterium. Taxonomy (GTDB): domain Bacteria; phylum Pseudomonadota; class Alphaproteobacteria; order Rhizobiales; family Xanthobacteraceae; genus VAZQ01. The sequence continues at coordinate 5,712 of VAZL01000010.1, forward strand.
CCCTGAAAACAAAGCACGGCTGTCGCAAGTCCAAAGTGAGACCTCGCCGAAAGTTTTCGCGCCCAGCGCCGATCAGCAAATTTCGAACGCCTTGTTGCAGACCAAACATCCCGGCGCGCTATTGTACTGGTTACATGACCGACATCGGCCCGGCGGCCTCTATTTCCCCTGAATCCCGACGATCAGTCCATGGTCGAGAGCGTCTTCCGCAGTTGCTGAAAATCCACACTTTTTTCCGAATTGATGAGCGCTCCAAATTTGAAGCCCAAAAAAGACTGATTTTCAGCTTCGTCTACGATGATGGGTTCGGCAGGGGTTTCCGTCTCCATCGTTCGTTAAATCTTGAGATGTAAAGGCGCTGACGGCTCGTTCGTTTAGATGGGGGGCTCAATGACTGCAATCTCGCTCGGACACGCCGCTCGCCCTAGCCGGCTCGGCAGGACCGCCATTACCGCCGCGATCAAGGTCGGCCGATTGACGAGAGCCCGCGGCGGATATTCAGTTGGCCCGGCTCAGGTGCGCGAGCGGTTCGAAGTGAGCAATGTCGCTTCGCGGCCGCAAGAATTTGCCAGTGGGTTCGTCGATTTTCTCCTCGGCAGGGGCGTCCGCCATCCCCGATGATACCACCTCGCCCTCGAGGATGGATGCCTTGAAAGCTCGTTCGCTCGCCAGAGCCGATCGTGCGCCTCCATAGCTCTGGTTGAACGCCTCTCGGTGTTGTTCATAATGTTGATCGGATTCGAACGGGTACCCGAATTTCGCTTTCGACGGGCACATCCACCGCGCATTATTTCGATCGTCGATTGAACAGCGATTCTGTCAGCCGAGCCTTTGCTTCGAAAGAAGACGCTCTACGCCAAGCCTGCGATCTGATGCGGCGGAACTGCATTGTGCATTTCGTCAAGGGCCCGAACGACGAAAAAATCGACGCTGTCGCGATCGCTGCGTGGTGCAAGCGTCGCCCGACCCGCAAAGAACCCCCGCCTCCAAAGTAGTAGCCAGGCCTGCGCCGCCGCGTGTTTCGTGCGAATGTACACAACCGATTTTCGGTACATGCCCCCAAAGTCTTCGGGCTAGTTGCGGCCCGGTTGTCCGCTGGTTCCAAATTTAACGACACCAGTGAAGTCGTCGGTGTATTTATAGGCAATAACCCCAATCAAAAGTGCGAGGGCCAGAACGGCGGCGACTATCAATTTCCAGTCGCGCCTGGGTACAGGGTCATGTCCTGGATCACTCATCTTGCACTTCTGTTTAGAGTAGTGGCCCCGGCGTAGGTACGAAGATCTGTACCCAGTTCCATTACACCTGTTGGAAAGCGAGAAGCGCCGGTTCAGGCACCGGCTGGCTTACCGGGCCATTGAGCCTGCCTCTTTGGACTCTTCTTAGCCGCAGCTTTTTTCTGAAGGTTGGTGTCGCGCGGGCGCTTTCGCGCCGTACGGTCACCACCGCTCGGCGCCCCGCCCTCATTGTCCCATCTGTCGATGGATTTGGCGTTATTCTGCGGTTCGCGTGTGCGCTCAAGCATGCCGAGAATATAATCGCAGCTTGTGATCCGCGCCACCTCAGCGCCATGAGGGTGCGCGCGAAGACACCCGGCTGGCGCGCGGATCAAGCCTTACGCCCATGTCAAACAAGCAAGGACCGCCGAATAATGGCAACTCGCTGCGAGCAGCACAAAACCATGCCAGATCGCGTTGTGAAAGCGCAGGCCCCGCCAGACATGAAACAGCGTGCCAAGCGAGTAGAGGATGCCGCCGATCGCGAGCAGCCATAGGCTCGCGCTCGGGAGGGCAGACGCAAGCGAGTCGTAGGCA
>VAZL01000011.1 GCA_005883445.1 Alphaproteobacteria bacterium
CGCAGAAACGGCTTGAACACCTCTTCACGCAGATGCGGTGCGATGCCGGGGCCGTCGTCATCCACGGTGACGGTGAGCCAGCGGTGGTCGCGGTGGCCGGTGATCGAGATCGACGGCGCGTGGCGCGCGGCGTTGGAAACCAGATTGGCGAGGCAGCGCTTGAACGCCGCCGGTCGCACGGTGACGATCGGATGGCCGTGGAAATTCACGCTCGACTTGTGGCCGTTGCGCTCGGTGTCGGTCTTGAGCTCGTCGAGGAACGCGCCCATGTCGGTCGGCGCCGACTGCTCACCCGAATCCCCGCGCGCGAAGGCGAGATAGGCCTCCAGCATGCGGCCCATCTCGTCGACGTCCTTCTTCATCGCGTCGACCTCGGGACTGTCGCCGATGAGCGCGAGCTCGAGCTTGAAGCGGGTGAGAATGGTGCGCAGGTCGTGCGAGACCCCCGCCAGCATGGCGGTGCGCTGCTCCAGCGCGCGCTCGATGCGGCGCTTCATCTCGATGAAGGCGACCGCGGCGCGACGAACCTCGCGCGCGCCGCGCGGGCGGAAGTCGGGCACTTCACGTCCCTTGCCGAAGCTTTCGGCGGCGTCGGCGAGCCGCAGAATCGGCCGGATCTGGTTGCGCAGGAACAGCACCGCCACCGTAATCAGCACCAGCGAGGTGCCGACCATCCATGCCAGGAAGATGTGCGAGTTGGAGACGTAGGCGGCGCGGCGCGGCGCGAACACGCGCATCACCGCGTTGTCGAGCTTGATGCGGATCTCGAGCAGCGCCGAGCGCCCGACGGTATCGATCCAGAACGGCCGGCCGATCTGCTTTCGAACCTCCTCCGACAGCGCCTGGTCCACCAGCGAAAAAAACGGCTTCGGCCCCGGCGGCGGCAGCTCGGTGACCGGCAGAAAGTCGACGACCAGCCCGAGCTTGTCTTGCGCGATGCGCCGCAGCTGGGCGTAATCCTGCGGAAAAACCTTGTCGACCTCGATCAAGGTGGCGATGTCCTGCACCACGCCGGCAGAGAGCCGCTGGGTAACCAGGTTGTAGTGCCGCTCCATGAACATGAAGGCGACGACCGACTGCAGCACCACCATGGGCGCGATGATGATCAACAGCGCGCGCGCATAGAGGCCCGTCGGCATCATGCCTTTGAGCCTGGCGCTGCTACGGTCGTAGAGCTCGTAGCCGCGGTCGGCGGCCGAGCGCAGCGCCGCCATGCTGGGCAGCGCCGCCACACTGGAGCGTAGCGCGGTCAGGCTCGAGCGCAGCGCGGCCATGCTGACGTCGAGGCTGGTCATGGCGTCGTCACCAGCCGGTATCCGATGCCGCGCACGGTCTGCACCAGCAGCGGGTTGGCCGGATCGTGCTCGATCTTGCGGCGCAGGCGGTTGACCTGCACATCGACGGCGCGCTCGCCGGTCGCGCCGTCGTTGCCGGCGAGCGTCTGCCGCGGCACGGTCTCGCCGGGGGTGGCGGCGAGCAGGCGCAGCATGTCGCGCTCGCGATCCGTCAGCCGCACGATCTCCTCGCCGCGCTTGAGCTCCCCGCGCGCGAGATGGAACCGGAACTCGCCGAAGCGCACCGATTCCACCGGCGGAGCCGTGGCCGGGCGGGCGCGGCGCAGAATGCCGGCGATGCGCAGCGAAAGCTCTCGCGGCTCGAACGGCTTGCTCACGTAGTCGTCGGCGCCGATGCTCAGACCCTCGATGCGGCTCTGCGCTTCGTCGCGCGCGGTCAGCATGACGATCGGCACGCTCGAGGACGCGCGCAGATCGCGCGCGAGGTCGAAGCCGGTCTCTCCCGGCATCATGACGTCGAGGATCAGCAGGTCGAAGCGCAAGCCCGCGAGCTTGGCACGCGCGTCGGCGGCCGTCTCCGCCGTGGTGACGCGGTAGCCTTCGGCGAACAAGAAGCGCGAGAGCAGATCGCGGATGCGGCGGTCGTCGTCGACCACCAGCAAATGGGGGGCATCGTCGGGGAGAGCGGCGGACGCCGTGGCCATGGCCCGCATCCCGGCCTCGGCTCAGCCGCGCGCCCGCCGCGCGCGGTCGGCGCGCGCGATGAAGCGCAGCACGGCGTCGCGATGATCGGCGTTGATCATGGCGGTGAGAAATCGGCAGGCGACCTCGTGCGCGTTCGGCCCCAGCTCGGACAGCGCGCCTGCGATGCGCGCGGTTTGCAGCCCCGCAAGCTTCATCGCCAAGGTCTCGCCTTTCGCCGTGACGTAGAGCAGGCGCTGGCGGCGATCGTTGGCGCCCTCTTTCTGCACCACGTAGCCCTGATCGATGAGCTGCTTGAGCACCCGGCCGAGCGACTGCTTGGTGATTTTCAGGACGTCGAGCAGCTCCGCAACCTTCATGCCGGGATTGCGGTTGACGAAATGCAGCACCCGGTGGTGAGCGCGCCCGAAGCCCAACTTCGCCAGCACGTCGTCGGGGTCGCCGATGAAGTCGCGATAGGCGAAGAACAGAAGCTCGATGACGTCCCAGATGGGCTCATTGCCGCGGCCCGCCCACTCGGCGCCCGAAAACGCCCGATCGGTTGCAACTGGGACGGTTAGGTCAGCCATGTTGACATATTTAGGTCAGATTGTTATCCAACAAGAGGCCGCCACGAAAGGATCGTACCCGCGGCCCCGCCCCGAGCGGATTGCGCCAGAGGCGCAAGCGCGCTCTCATGGTCGGGCCGAAACATACCGAGTGTCGGCCCGCGACGCAAAAGCATAAGGAGAGGGACGGCGCCCGCGGGCGCCGGGCCGGCCTCCGAGGAGAACCGCCATGGCAGAAAAACCGTACGACCGCCTCGAGGGGGTCATCTGGTACGACGGCAAGCTGGTGCCTTGGGGCGAGGCTACGCTGCACGTGCTCTCCCACGGCTTGCATTACGCGAGCTCGGTGTTCGAGGGCGAGCGCGCCTATGGCGGTGAAATCTTCAAATGCACCGAGCATTCGGAGCGCCTGAAGCGATCGGCTGAGCTGCTCGACTTCGACATCCCCTACTCGGTCGCCGAGATCGACGCCGCCAAGCGCCTGGTGCTGGAAAAGAACGCCCAGACCGACGCCTATGTGCGGCCGATCTCCTGGCGCGGCTCGGAAATGATGGGCGTCTCGGCGCAGCACAACAAGATCCACCTCGCCATCGCCACCTGGCAATGGCCGAGCTATTTCGACCCGGTGCAGCGATTGAAGGGCATCAGGCTCGATCTCGCCGACTACCGGCGGCCGGACCCGAAGACGGCGCCGGCGCTGGCGAAGGCCGCGGGCCTCTACATGATCTGCACCATTTCCAAGCACATTGCCGAGCGCAAAGGCTACGCCGATGCCATGATGCTGGATTGGCAGGGCCGCGTGGCGGAATGCACCGGCGCCAACATCTTCTTCATCAAGGACGGCAAGATTCACACCCCGATCGCGGACTGCTTCCTCGACGGCATCACCCGCCAAACCGCGATCGAGTTGGCGAAGAAGCGCGGCATCGAGGTGATCGAGCGCCGCGTCATGCCGGACGAGTTGACCCAATTCTCCGAGTGCTTCATCACCGGCAGCGCCGCCGAAGTGACGGCGGTGTCGGAGATCGCGCAGTGGAAATTCACTCCCGCGGCGATCACGCAGCAACTCATGGCCGACTACACCGCCGAGGTGCAGCCCAAGGGCAAGAAGGCGGCGGCGTAACCCTCATTACTGCGCGGCCTCGGACCGGCGCGGCGCCGGCGCCCAGCGATCGGCCGCGGCGTCGTCCGACTGCTGCGCCTCGACCCAGCGGGCGCCGCCCGTGCGCTCTTCCGACTTCCAGAACGGCGCGCGCGTCTTGAGGTAGTCCATCAGGAACTCGGCGGCGGCAAACGCGTCGTGCCGATGCGATGCCGCGGTGACGACGAGCACGATGTTCTCGCCCGGCTCGATGCGGCCGTAACGGTGAATGACGGTGACGCCGAGCAGGCCCCAGCGCGCGTTCGCCGCCTCCACGTGGCGCGCGACCTCGGCTTCGGCCATGCCGGGATAATGCTCGAGGGTGAGCGCGGCGATCGGCTCGCCGGCCTCGCGGGCGATGTGGTCGCCGGCAAGCGATGCGTACCAGACATCGCCCGCGGGCGTCGCCGTAATACCGTAGGGGCCGACGCCGCGCGGCGCCTTCCAGGCGTCGACCTTGCCGGTGCGGGGATCGACGCGGCCATAGACTCCGCCCTGGCCCGTGAACCACGCGATGCCGTTCTGGTCGAACGCCATGGTGTTGAGATTGGCGCCCGGGAAGTCCTTCGGCAGGGGAAAGAGCTTGACCTCCCTGCTCCTGGCGTCGACGCGGGCGATTGCGTTCTGCCCGCCTTCGGTGAGCCAGGCATTGCCATCGGGGCCGATGATGACGCCGTGGGGCGCCGCGCCGGGGCCGAGCGGGATCTTTTCGAGCTGACCGGTGTTGGGATCGAACCGGCCGGCGAAGCCCTGCCGCTGGCCGCTGATCCAGACGCTGCCGTCCGGCGCCGGCGCCACGTCGTGGGGATAGGCGCCCGGCGGCAGCTGGTAGAATTTCATCTCGGCCGCGGGCGCAGCCGCGCGCAGGCTCATCGTTATTGTGGCGACGGCGATCAGAACGCGGATCAGGGGCGTGTCCTCCGTCGGTATCCGGTCGCCCTCACTCCGCCGCTTCATCCCGCCCGTCCGGAAGCGTCCAGCGCTCGGCCAGGGCGTCGTCGGACGATTTGGCTTCGACCCAGGTCTTGCGGTCGGCGTATTCCACCTGCTTCCAGAACGGCGCGCGGGTCTTGAGGTAGTCCATCAGGAACTCAGCGGCGGCGAAAGCATCCTGCCGGTGGGCGGCGGCGGTGACGACGAGCACGATGTCTTCGCCCGGCTCGAGCCGGCCATAGCGGTGGATCACGGTGACGCCGAGGAGCGGCCAGCGCCGCTCGGCCGCCTCCACGTGACGCGCGACCTCGGCCTCGGCCATGCCCGGGTAATGCTCGAGCGTCATGGCCGCGAGCGGGGCACCGCTCTCGTCGCTGCGGCAGATCCCGGTGAAGGTGACGACGGCGCCGATGTCGCCGCGACCGCGGCGCAGCTTTGCCGCCTCGCTCGCGGCGTCGAATGGCTCGCGCTGCAGTCGGATGGTGGCCGCCATCTGCGTCTCCGACGCGCTAGTGTGGTGGATTTGAAGTTCCTACGAATGTGCGGCGACCTGGCATAGGAACTTCAAATCCAAAAATCACACTAGAGTCAAAGCTTGCTAGTGTCCCTTTGATTCCGAAGTTCGCACGAGATTGCGCCACAACGGCTTGCGAACTTCGCAATCCGGACACTAGCCCCCCGTCATCGGCGGGAAGAAGGCGATCTCGCGTGCGCCGAAAATGGCCGCGTCGCCCCGCACGTGCGTCCGGTCGATGGCGGCGCGGATCACCTTCGGATTCTCGAACGCGTGGGCATATTCCTCGCCGCGACGGCTGAGCCAGGTCATGAGATCGGCGACCGTGGCGATGCCCGCCGGCGGCTCGATCTCCTCCTCGGGCTTGCCGATGCGCTCGCGCACCCAGGCGAAATAGCGAAGCTTCAACGCTCAATCCTCGGTCAGATGCCGCACGCCGGCGCGGAAATAATCCCAGCCAGTGTACAGCGTCAGCAATGCGGACAGCCACAGCAGAGCGAGCCCGATCGGCGTCACCACCGGCACGACGGCGTCGCCCGCCTTGCCGGCGATGAGGAACCCGACGGCGACGAGCTGCAGCGTCGTCTTCCATTTGGCGAGCTGCGTCACCGGCACGCTCACGCGCAACTCGGCGAGATATTCGCGCAGGCCCGAAACCAGAATCTCGCGGCAGAGGATGACGATCGCCGCCCACAGCGACCAGCCGCGGATGGTGCCGTCGGCGGCCAGCATCAACAGGCACGATGCCACCAAGAGCTTGTCCGCGATCGGGTCGAGCATGCGGCCGAAGGCCGATTGCTCGCCCCATTTGCGGGCGAAATAGCCGTCGAGGACGTCGGTCACTCCGGCGCTGATGAAGATCACCACGGCGACCCAGCGCAGCCACAGCCCGCCCTGCAGAATGTCCTGCCAATAGAGGCACGCCACGACCGCCGGAACCGCGGCGATGCGGGCATAGGTCAAAAGGTTCGGCACCGCGAGCCGCCGCGGCGGAACCTGTCTCGAGGTGACCGTATTCATGGACCGAAGGAATACCCTTCCCGCGCCCGCGTCAAACGGGATGCTGCCGCCGTCCCCATCGCCGCGGCCCGGCCTGGTCCGGAGCCGCCGCGCATGCACGAATTAGAGACACCACTTCCATACATAAATATGACGCGCATTCGCGACTTGCATGCCTGTTCCACCGCTATCGATGCCGCCGCTGCAGGCGCTACCCCGCCCGCTCGTGGAAGAAGTCGTAGATCTTGCGCGCGGTCTCGGCGCTGATCCCGGGCACTTTGGCAAGATCAGCCAGCGCCGCGCGCTCGATCGCCTTGAGCGTGCCGAAATGGTGGAGCAAGGCGCGCTTGCGGGTCGGGCCGATGCCCGGGATCTCCTGCAGTCCCGCCTCGCGGATGTCACGGCGGCGCCGGACGCGGTGCGAGCCGACCGCGAAGCGATGCGCCTCGTCGCGCAGCCGTTCGACAAAATAGAGCGCCGGATCGCGCGGCTTGAGCTTGAACGGCTCGCGTCCGGGCAGGAAGAAGGTCTCCATTCCGGCGTCGCGGTCCGGGCCTTTGGCCACCGCAACGAGCGGCACGTCGATGATGCCGAGCGCCGCCAGCGTCTCCTGCGCCGCGGTCAGCTGCCCGCGGCCGCCGTCGATAATGACGAGATCGGGCCACGGTGAATCGTTGTCCCCATCCCCGATATCGATGGGGGCGCCGGCGTCCGCCGGTGCCATCGCGAGCACCTGCGCCGGAGTGGGCGGCGTGCCCGGCAACGGGCGCGGCGCCTCGTTCATCAGCCGTTTGAAGCGGCGGCTCAGAACCTCCCGCATCATGCCGAAATCGTCGCCGGGCGCGAGATCGGCGGCGCGGATGTTGAACTTGCGGTACTGATTTTTCTCAAACCCCTCCGCCCCGGCGACGATCATGGCGCCGACCGCGTTGCTCCCCTGGATGTGGCTGTTGTCGTAGATCTCGATGCGCCGCGGCGGCCGCGCCAGGACGAAGACCTCGGCCAACAATTCCAACAGCCGGCGCTGGGACGAACTCTCGGCCAGCTTGCGCGCCAGCGCCTCGCGCGCATTGGCGAGGGCGTGATCGACGAGGTCCTTCTTCTCGCCGCGCTGGGGCACGCCGACCTCGACCTTGCGGCCGCTCTTGATGCTCAAGGCCTCGGCCAGCAGCGCGCGCTCCTCGATCTCGTGGGAGATGAAGATTGCGCGCGGGCTCGGCTTGTCGTCGTAGAACTGGGCGAGAAACGCGCCGAGCACCTCGCCGGCCGAGAGCGAGCGGTCGGCCTTGGGGAAATACGCGCGATTGCCCCAGTTCTGGCCGGTGCGGAAAAAGAACACCTCGACGCAGCTGAAGCCGCCGGCCTGATGCAGGGCGAACACATCGGCCTCCTCGACCCCGTGCGGGTTGATGCCCTGATGCGATTGCACCGCCGAGAGCGCGGCCAGACGGTCGCGGTAGATGGCGGCGCGCTCGAAATCGAGCGCGGCGGAGGCCTTCTCCATCTCCGCCGCCAGCTCGTCCTTCACCGCCTGGCTCTTGCCCGAGAGAAACGCGTTCGCTTCGCGCACCAGCTCGCCGTATTCGACGAAATCGATCTCGCGCGTGCAAGGACCGGAGCAGCGCTTGATCTGATACAGCAAGCACGGGCGCGTGCGGCTCTCGAAGAATCCGTCGGAACAAGAACGCAGCAGAAAGGCGCGCTGCAGCGCCGTGATCGTGCGGTTGACCGCCCAGACCGAGGCGAACGGGCCGTAATAATTGCCCTCGCGGGCGCGCGCGCCGCGATGCTTGAGGATTTGCGGCGCCCAGTGGTCGGCGGTGATCAGGATATGGGGAAACGACTTGTCGTCGCGCAGCAGCACGTTGAAGCGCGGGCGCAAGCGCTTGATCAGGTTGGCTTCGAGCAGAAGCGCCTCGGTCTCGGTCGCGGTCGAGACGAACTCGAGCGCCGCGGTCGCCGCGATCATGCGTTCGATGCGGGGGTCGTAGCCGGTCGGGCGGCCATAGGCGATGATCCGTTTGCGGATGTTCTTGGCCTTGCCGACGTAGAGCACGTCGCCCTTGGCATCGATCATGCGATAGACGCCGGGCGAGGACGGCGCGAGCTTGGCGTGACTCGCGATCACCGCGCGGCCGACGGCGAGCGGGCCGACGGCGGCGAGGTCGAGGTCCTGTTCCGGCTCGGGCAGCGCCTGCTCCTCGTCCTCCTCGAGGAGTTCGCTCGCGGGATCGATGTCGTTCTTGCTGCCGTTCATGCTGCGAAGGTAAGGCGCCGGCGCGGCCGCGGCCACCCGGCGCGAACGGAGGCTTGTGCGCAACGCGGCGTGTTGGCACGCGCGCTCCGCCCCAGCGCGGGAAACGACCCTCCGCATTCAGCTTGCCGCATTCGGTTTGCCCCGTTCGGCTTGCGCGGATGCCCCTTGAGCGATGGCGGTTTTGCCCCGGCGAGACCGATTTTCAAAGTATTTTAATCGATCGTTTACCATGATTGAAAGTCGTAAAGTATTTGTTTACTGTATATAAGGCTGATTAGTGACGTATCTAAAGTTAGATTCTGTCGAAATATTAAAAACTTGAGTGTGTCTTTCTTACACTAGACTATTCAAAATTTAATAATACTGTTCGATTCAACTGCTGCAAACGGAGGGCAATCATGTATCGCGTTGTTGTGGCGTGCGTCGGCCTATTGGCGCTGGCGGGAGGGTCGGTGGCTGAAGCCCAGCCGGCGCCCTATTACCAGCCGGGGCCGGCCTACAATCCGATCTACAGTTGGACCGGCTTCTACGTCGGCATCAACGGCGGCGGCGGCTGGGGCAGTTCCCAGTGGGACGCCGTGAACAGTTTCGACGTGTCCGGCGGCCTCATCGGCGGCACCGTCGGCTACAACTGGCAGTTCGGCCAGGTGGTGGTCGGCGCCGAGGGCGACATCGACTGGTCGGGCATCAAAGGGACGACCACCGTGCTGTGCCCTGGGGGCTGCGAGACGCGCAACAAGTGGCTCGCCACCGTGCGCGGGCGGCTAGGCTTGGCCTTCGACCGCTTCCTGCCCTACTTCACCGGCGGGCTCGCGCTCGGCGACATCAATGCCACCCTGCCGCTGTTGCCGGGCGGCAGCATCAGCAACGCCGGCTGGACCGTGGGCGCCGGCGTCGAGGTCGGCGTCGTCAGCAATGTGAGCCTCAAGGCCGAGTATCTCTACGTCGATCTCGGCAACTTCAACTGCGGCCTCAATTGCGGTCTCCCGCCCGGCAGCAACGTGTCGTTCACCACCAACGTCTTTCGCGGCGGGGCGAACCTGCGGTTCTGACGCCTGACCCGCGCGGCGCATGAACAAGCCCCGGACCTCTGGTCCGGGGCTTTTCGTTGGCTCACACCAACGCGGTCTAGCCCTGCGGCTTGGTCGCGGCGAAGGCCGGTACGCGCGCGGCAAATGCATCGAGCCAGGCGACCAGCCGCGGATGATCCCGCCGCCACGTTCCCTCGAAGCGGAAATCGCGATAGCCGAGCGCGCAAGCAAGCGCGATCTGACCCACATCGGGGGTCGCCGTGAGCGCCGGGGGCGCGGCCTCGAGCGCCGTGAGCGTACGCGCGACCTTGCCGGCCTGATGATCGACCCATTTCGGCTCGTGCCGCTCGGCCGGCCGCCAACGGCCTTCGTACACCAGCAGGACCGAGGCATCCATCACGCCGTCAGCGAGCGCCTGCAGGCGCAAGGCGGAAAAACGCGCATCGGCGTCGTTCGGGAGGATGCGGCCGCCGCCGGCGCGATGATCGAGATATTCCAGGATCACCCGGGAATCGAACAGCACCGTGCCGTCCTCGAGCAGGAGCGCCGGGATTTTGCCGAGCGGATTCTGCTGGCGCACGCTGTCGCCCGCATTCATCGTGTCGGCGGGCTCGATCGCGATGTCGCGCCCGAGCCCGAGCACGTTCGCCCCGATTCGATGACCGGCGTGGAGCCGCGGCGGCGGCTTGCAAAGCGAGCAGTCGGCGGCGACTGGCGGGCTCGCTCATCAACCGGTGATGACCAGGTTGACGGCCTTCGGACCCTTGCCCTTCTTGTCGGGCTCGACGTCGAAGGAAATCCGCTGTCCCTCGTTCAACGACTTGAGTCCCGCGCGCTCGACAGCGGTGACGTGCACGAACACGTCGCGTCCTCCGTCGTCCGGCTTGATGAAGCCGTAGCCGCGCTCGGCGTTGAAGAACTTGACCGTACCTGCCATGGCCATCGGGAAACTCCTTTCCCCGTGGTTGCTCCGCCGCCGACCCCCACGGCGCGGCGGCTCGGCCGGACATTCACAAACGGGGAAAGCAGCGGCCTTACGGCCTCCGTTACTCCGCCGGGCCCCCACAGGAGGCGGAACGTCAAAGCCAGCCCTACGAAAATAGGCTAATCCTGGGCTGTGGAAAAGTGGCGAAACTACTTTTCGCCGGCGAGCCAATCGACGCAGTGGCTGCCCACGCCCGCCGCCGACAGGGCGCGCGCAAGCTCCGGCAGGAGCACTGCAAGCTCGCCGGCGAGCGTCCACGGCGGGTTGATCACGATCAGGCCGCACGCGCTAAGTCTCGCCGCCGCGCGCGGTGTGGCGACGCTCAATTCGGCGCGCAAGATCCTGGCCATGCCGCTCTGGCGCAAGCGGCGCGCCAGCGCATCAGCCGGCGCGCGCTCCTTGATCGGGTACCAGGCCAGATAGATTCCGCTCGCCCATTTGCGCTGCGCGGCTGCGAGCGCCTGCGCAAGCCGGGCGAAATCGCCGGCGTCTTCGAAGGCGGGATCGACGAGCACCAGGCCGCGCCGCTCCTTCGGCGGCACGTAGGCGTTGAGCGCGGTCCAGCCGTCGATCGCCACCGCCTTGCTGCGCCGGTCGCCCGCGAGATTGCGCGCGAGCGCAGCCGCCGCGTTCGGCTCGAGCTCGCAGGCGATGAGCCGGTCCTGCGCGCGCAGAAACGCGCGCGCGAGCGCGGGCGAACCGGGGTAAGCGGTCAGCCGCCCGCCGCCGTTGCAGGCGGCGACCGCGTCGAGATAGGGAGCAAGCAGCGCGCGCTCGCGCGCTGCGATCGGCCCACGAACGAGCCGGTCGATCCCCTCGCGCCATTCGCCGCTGCGCTGCGCCTCCGCGGCGGCGAGGTCGTAGCGGCCGGCGCCGGCATGGGTGTCGATGACGCGGAAGGGCGCCGGCTTCTCGCGCAGATGCACGAGGATGCGCACCAGCACCGCGTGCTTGACCACATCGGCGAAATTGCCAGCGTGAAAGGCGTGGCGATAATTCATGCGCGCAAACTCATAGGCGCAAAGTCATGCGCCCGAATTCGCGGCTGTCAAAGTCGTAAAGCGGCTGTCGCGCGTACGCGGCGGCTCCTCATCACGCGCGCTGGAATAGGCGTCCCTGTCACGGGTCCCGCGCTGCGCTGCCTGGTCCGCGTGTTGCGCGCTAGCGCACGAGCGCGGCGCTGCCGCCGCGTACCGGCGGCATGACGAGCTCGTCGCGGCGGCAGGCGCGCGCGTCGATGTCGGGGCAGGCACGGAAGCGCAAGTCCTTGCCGAGGCAAATGCGCACCTCGCCCAAACGCCGGCTGCGGCAGGTCACCGCGATGCCGTCGCGGCTGAGGCCGGGATTGGCCTGCACGAACGCCTCCTCGACCTCGTCGGGCGAGACCGTGAGCGGCGCGCTCGGCGCGATATAAGCATCGGGGATCTTCACCGCCGCGCGCGCCTTGCGCACATTCTCGAAATAGGCGTTCGGGCTCAGCCCCGAGCAGGTGCCGTGGCGGTCCCACTCGTTGAAGATCAGGCGCGGCGCCGGCATCAGATCGAGCATGGAAGAGACGATGTTGCGGTCGAGCCGCGGCGCCGGCTGCTGGCAGAATTCCGGGAAGCCCCGCTCGTATTGCGGCCACAGCCCGTGCACGACGAAGGAATAGGGCCGTGCGCCGCATTGCTGCTGCGGCGGCGTGCCGCGTTCGCCGGCGGCCTCGCAGAACGACGGCGACCAGGAGAGCGACAGCACGTAGAAGTCGAATTGTCCGGGCTGATTTTGGCGGCGATCCTGCGCCACCGCGATACCGGCGGTAGCAACCGTGAGCCACAACGCCACCGCGGCCAACGCCACGCGACCGACGCTCCGAACCATGGAACACTCCCATCAACCCACGCGAGGAGACAGGACGCTACCATAGCGCCTTGAACATTTCAAGAACGAAACGGAAATAAAAGCGGTTCATTCACCGCCAAGACCGGCGACATCAATCGCCGGCGCATGGGGCGATTACGGCCGCGCCATCTTGCAGGCAGGGTTGTAAGACCAATTGCGGTCGAGCCCGACGATGCACCAGTCGACGCCCCAGCTGGCGCCATACATGCCGCTATCCTCGGCGATGGAATAATTGATGACGTGCCGGCGGCCGTCCGAGATCTCGACGATGCCGCTGCAAAACCGGCGTGGAATGGTCTGCGCGGCCCAGGGGCGGAACGCGGTCTCGCGGATCTTCTCGAAATTGAGGATGCGCAGATCGGTGGCCCAATACATGTTTTCCTTCTGGTTGAAGCGCGAGGCGATCCGCAGCAGCGCGTCGCGGTCATCGCACGGCGGCAGCTTGCCCTCGTATTCCGGCCCGGACAGATAGAAATTCATCTCCAGCCAGTTGGCGGCGCCCGCCGGTGCCGCCGGCAGCGCGGCGAGCGCGGCGACAAACGCGAAAGCGAGCAATGGCGCGCGGCCAGACATGATCAGCCTCCCCGCAACAATAGCTTGCCCCGACGGTGACCGCCGAACCCCGGCGAAATCAAGGTCGCGGCGGGTTCGGCGACAAGAAAGCGGCGACTGTGGCGTTAAGGCCACGCTTTCAGGTTTCGTGCCGCGGCGGCTTTGCAGCGACCCACGCGCCGTCTAAGCTTCGCCGGGGCAAATGGGGGAGGCGCGGATGATGCGCGCGGCGTTGCTGTCCGTGATCGGCGTTCTGCTGCTGGGCGCCGCCGCCCACGCGCAGCCCTATATCTATCACGGCAACGACACCGGCGGCATCATCCCGTGGTCGTGCGAGAACGAGGCCATGGCGCAACAAGCGGCCGCCGCCTATTGCGCGCGCTGGGACAAGTACCACCGCATCACCAGCGTGCACCGGCAATACGGCGACTTCATCGCGTTCAGCTGCCTGTGGTCGCCCTACATCAACCCCTACGCCCTGCCGGCGGTACCGACCCGATACAGCTGCTACTATCCGCCCGTGCGCCCGCTGATCACCAAGTGATCCGCTGCTGACCGCGTCCGCCGCCGGCCGCCCCAGCGGTCAGCTCCATTTCACGTCGTGGCGCGCCAGCACCTCGCGCACCGCGTCAACCAATTTGTCCTCGGGCACGGCGAACTGTGCGGGCCGGCTCGCGCGCCATTCCTGATTCGAGGCG
>VAZL01000012.1 GCA_005883445.1 Alphaproteobacteria bacterium
CCGCTGCCGCAGACCATCACTCGCGGGCCGAACTTGTCGATCAGGTAGCCCTCGAACGGCACCAGCCAGGTTTCGGTGAGAACGAAGATCGTGAACGCGACTTGAATCGCCGCGCGCCCCCAGTGGTACTTCTGATCGATCGGGTTGACGAACAGCGTCCAGCCATATTGTAGGTTGGCGATCATCACCATGCAGATGATGCCGAAAATCAGTTGGCCCCAGCGCGTCGCTTCGGACGCCGTCGCCCGCGACGAAATGGCTTCCGTTGTGCTTGTGGTCACCGTTCCCTCCATCCCAGCCGTTTTGATCGAGCAGTAGGACGAGACGTCGCGTCTCGTCGCCGACTCTTATTTATGAGCACGCCTGCTTATCGCGGCGTTTGATACGTTTTCCGCGTTCCTTTTCACCTCGCATGTCTGGTGAATGAGTCTCCTTGCGCGCGTGTTCCGTCGCTCCCTGGAATTTTTTAATTAGCGCCGCTCCACAACCGTTGATCCTCTATGAAGCAACAAACCCGGCAACCCACAATGAAGTCCGCTTTGTCACCTCCATCCTTGGTAAATTACACGCGAGCTTGAATAAAACCAGCCCGCCGCAGAGGACAACACCCGCAATCGCGGTCTGAGGGCCGAGACGTGGTGCCGCACCCCCTGTGTGCGCCGCAATATTCGGTTGTGCAGGCGCGCTCGACGTCGATTGCGTTGGCTCGCCCGCCGCGGCCACAACCCAGCGCGCCCGTTCCAAGACTATTTCAGCTGCTCCGGCAGCGTAATGCGGTAGACCAGAATCATGGTGTCAACCTCGAGCCCGCTCGCATCCTTGTAAGGCGTGCCAGCCTGATAGCCATTCTGAGTGATGAAATCGTTGTCGTTGGTCACGAACAGAAAGTAATCGTTCGGATTGGCAGGATCGAGCGCTGGCGCCAGCGCCATTCCTTCCCACTTTTCGGAGAGATTGTTGCGGTCGTTCGGCTCGCCGTTGTGCAATCCGAACTTCTGCAATTCCGCTGTTTCGTTGATGTCGATGTAGCGCGTGAGCGTCGCCGGCACGACCCCGTCCACGAGCTTGCCGTTCGGTGCGACCGGCATGGTGCCGTCGTAGCGCGAGCCTGCGATGTTGGTCGCGCGCGAGGTATCGAGGAGGTCGATGCTGCGATAGCGTGAGGTGGCGCCGCCGGTGCCATAACCGTTGCCGGAATCGCGGCAGAGCAGAAGGAAGAACGTTTCGTCGAGCGCAAGCAGTTCGCTCTGGGCCGCGACCCGCCGTTCGCCATCCGCGCTCTCGAACAGCGGCAGCGGCACGACGTACTCGCGCACGAGCCTCGGGCGTTCGCGATCGGCGACGTCGTAATAAAGGAGGCGGGAATATCGCCGCGTTGCCGGCGAGGTTCCGCCGTCCTGGCGGGTCGCACTCTGCAACGCAGCAACCAGGAATTTGCCTCCCGGCGGGGTCAACGTGAGCCCCTCGAAACCTTGGTTGTTCGCCCGGCCGGTTTCCGGCTCCGGCGGTTCCGGCGCCCGGCCGCCTGGACCGGGATTGTTGGAGGCGAAATGATCCTTGCCCTTGCGTTTCGGTAGGAATGCGTCTGGCGGCCTAATCGCCGCCAGCAGGCGGCCGGCTGGCGAGAAGCGGTAAACGTAAGGGCCGTATTCATCCCCGATGAAAAACCCGCCGTCCGGCAACAGCGCCAGCGATTCGCTATCGATGCTCACGCGGCCGTTCGACGCCTGCGGCAAATCCGGCAAACCGTTCGCCGCCCGGCGGATGCCATCGGGATCGAGTCCGGTGAGCGATTGTCCCGCCGCATCCGTCAGCAGGATGGTGTCGGTCAGCGTCGCCGCGACGCTGTTTTGGCGTTGCGCGACCGGCACGGCCGCCGGGTCGTCGAGCGGTGTGAAGGTGATGAAGAGCTTGTTGACCCGCGCGCGATAATCGCTCGTGCCGGTGACGTTAAAGCCGCGGTCGGGCAACATATAGAACGTGCCCTGGTATCCGGTGGGCGTTCGCACCCACGACTTCGGATCAACCGCGATGGCGGAGCCGGAGCCGAATGTCTCCCCGAACTTGTCGCGCAGATTAGCCGGCAACCGCCCGACCCCGACGAGAGCTTGGTTGACGAAGGTGAGGTTGCCGATGGTGACGGTTTCGCCGCCTCGTGTCGCCGTCGCCGGGGCGAGCCAGGCGATCAGCGCAAGGGCGAAAATTGGTAGTGAGCGCGAAGCAGCACGGTCGCGAGATTTTTGCGGCATGACAATCCATCGAAGTCGATGGCGCGGGCAGCGCGCATGGACAAGCCCGAGGTGGGCCGTTAGCCTTCGACCTGCGCGGAGACGCCGCCGCGCTCCGCGCCGGACATCGACAATGACCTCACCCGCGCCGACGCGCGCGAACATCTACGGGCACCGGGCGCGCATCGGCTACACCTCGCCGCCGCTCACCACCGAGATCTTTCCCTATGAGTTCTACAGGATCGTTCCCGCCGGCGTGACGCTCGTCATCACCACGCTTGCGATCGTGGTGCGCAGCAAGGGTGAAGTCGATCAGTCCTACGACATCAGCATGAAAGCCGCGCGCGAGATGGCGGCCGCCGGCGTGGACATCGTCGTGCTCGGCGGCGTTCCCATCAACCTGTCGAAGGGCCATGCCAACGCGGAGCAGATGATTGTCGACCTCGAGGCCGAGCTGAAGGTCAAGATCTCGACCAGCGCGGCGGCGCAGGCGAGAGCCGCCAAGGCGCTCGGCTGCAAGAAGGTGGTGGTGGCGCAGCCCTACGAGTTGAGCGAGACCGACCGGATCGCGAGCTATGGCGCCCATTTCGGCTGCGAGGTGCTGGGCGCGACCGGCTGGGGCAGCGCGTTCAACCAGATCGGGCGCATCCCGCGCCACGCCGCGCTCGAGATGGGGCGCAAGCTCATGCGCGAGCATCCGGACGCCGACTCGATTCTGTTGCCGTCACCGCATTGGCCGACGGCGGACGCAATCGACGCGCTCGAGCGGGAGTTCGGCGTCAACGTGATGGCGGCGCACCAGGCGATCGTGTGGGATGCGCTGCGGCGCTGCGGCGTCGACGACCGCATCGCGGGATTTGGCCGGTTGTTCCGGGAATTTTGAGGTCTCCGCGGTTGCCGGAGCGTGACGAGAACGCAAGAGGAGTCACGATGCCAACGAAAATCCATGCACGCTGCGTGCGCGTCTGCGCCGCTGTCCTCGCTCTCGTTCTCGTGGCCTGGAGGCCCGCGACGGCGCAAGAGCCGATCGAGGTCAAGGCCGGCATCTCCGACCCCGTCAACACCGTGCTGGCGTGGTACATGGCCCGCGACGCCGGCCTCTATGCCGCGGAGGGGCTCAAGGTCGACATCGTCAACATGAACGGCGGCAGCCGCGGCGCGGCCGAACTGCAGGCCGGGCGGCTCGATATCATGCACGTGGGATTGTCCTCGGTGATCCGGATCAACCGGGCTGGCGGCGATCTCCGCACCATCGGCTCATTGAGCAACGTCATCCGCTTCACCTTCTTTTCCGCGCCCGCGGTGAAGACCCCGGCCGAGCTCAAGGGCGGCGTGATCGGCGTGAGCACGTTCGGCTCGGAGAGCGATTCTACCGTCACGCTGGCGCTGGCGCGGCTGGCGCTCACCCGCAATGACGTGGTGTTGAAGGAATATGGCGGCGGCATGCGCCGGCTCGACGCGGTGAAGTCGGGCGAGATCAAAGCGACGCCGCTCAACGAGCCGATCGCGAGCCTAGCGCGCACACAAGGCGTCAACGTTCTCGTCGATCTCGTACCCGAACAGATTCCATGGGTGTTCAGCTCGATCGTGGTGCGGCGAGGCGACATCGCCGGCCGGCGCGATTTGCTCATCCGTTTCCTGAAGGGAACGATCGAAGGCAATTATCTCGCGCTCAACGACGAGAAGCGTGCGAAAGAGGTGCTGGCCAAGGAGCTCAAGATCGCCGACCCGAAAGTCCTCGACATCACCTACAACGACTTCAAGGCGCAATCGCCGGCCAACATCGAAATCTCCCAGCCGGGTGCCGAGAACATCCTGGCGCAGTTCCCCGGCGGCAGTCAGATGCTGGAGGATTACGTGGACGCGAGCCTACTCGCAGCGCTTAAAGCGGAGGGCTATTTCACGGCCATGCAGCAGAAATACCGGCGCTAGCCGCGGGCGCGCCAATGAACGCGGGCACGCGAACCGTCATGGCGCTGCTGTTCGCGGCAGTGGCTTGGCCGGCGAGCACGTTGGCGCAGACGGTCGAGGAATTCTACCGGGGCAAATCGATCACCATGCTGGTCGGCGGCGGCGCCGGCGGCGGCTATGACACCTATGCCCGCGTCTTCGCTCGCCATCTGTCGCGCCACATTCCCGGCAATCCCAACATCATCGCCAAGAACATGCCAGCCGCAGCCGGGCTTGCCGCCGCCAGCACGCTCTACATCACGGCCGACAAGGACGGCTCCACCATCGCCGCCTTCACCAACGGCGCGGCCATGGACCCGTTGTTCGGCAACGCGAGCGCGCGCTACGACGCGCAGAAGTTCAACTGGCTGGGCAGCATCGGCAAATTGCAGAACGTCTGCGCCACGTGGCACCACTCGGAGGTCAAGACCATCGCCGCTGCCCGCGCACGCGAGGTCATCGTGGCTGCCGCGGGCGCGACCTCCAATACCGCGATCGTTCCCAAGACGCTGAACGCGCTCACCGGCACCAAGTTCAGGGTGATCGCGGGATACGACACCGGCGCTGGTTTGACGCTCGCCATGGAGCGCGGCGAAGCCGAGGGCATCTGCGGCTTGTCCTGGTCCACCATCAAGGCGTCGCGCCCGCGCTGGATTGCCGACAAGCTCCTCAACGTCATCGTCCAGATGGGCCTCACGAAACTTCCCGAATTGCCGGACGTGCCGAGCGCGCTCGACCTCGTCGCCGATGTCGAGAGCAAGCAGGTGCTGAAGTTGATCCTGATCCGGCAGGAGGCGGGCCGCCCCTTTGCAGCGCCGCCCGGCGTACCGGCGGATCGTCTCGCCGCGTTACGGCGCGCCTTCGACGCCACGCTCGCCGATAGTGAGTTTCGTGCCGACGCGGACAAGGCGCAATTGGAGATCGAGCCGTTGACGGCAGGAGAGATCGAGACGCTTCTGGCTCTGGCTTACGGCGCGCCCAAGGCGATCGTGCAAAAGGCCGCGGCATTGGTCGAGCCATCCGGCCGTGCGCCGTGACGGCATCGTCTTGCGTCATCGTATCGGAAAACGAGCGCAGGCCTTATGCTAGATCGCAGATCTCGGCCGAGGCGCCGTCCGTGCGTTTGAACCGCCGTTCCGCAGCCAAGCTCCTCGTTGCGCCCGCGCTTCTGGCGGGCCCGCGAATCGTCTCGAACGCCAACGCAGCCCTGCGCGATGCCAAGGTGCGCGAACAGATATCGGCGCTCGACTACGATATTCGCGGCGGCACGGCGGGCGAGTTCGCGGCGTTCGTCAGCCTCGATATCAGCCGGTACAAGAGGCTCGCCGAGGACATGGGCTTGGCCGAGGAGTGAGCGGTTGACGGCGCGGAGCATGACATCACCGCGACGCTGCATCGCGCGCGCGATCTTGGTGGGCCTGATCTGCCTTTGGACGGTGGCGGCGCGCGCGCAAGATACGTCGGCCGCTACGGCGGCCCAAAGTCCGTCCTGGATCATTCCCGATCTCGCCGCCGCCGCCCGCGCCGAGGGCGCGCTGACCGTCTATTCCTCGATGAACGAGCAAGAGGGCCTGCCGCTGTGGAAGATGTTCGAGGATGCCGCCGGCGTGAAAGTGAACTATGTGCGCTCGTCCGATTCCATCATTCTGTCGCGCATCGCGATCGAGAGCAGAGGCCGGCAGCGCAGCTGGGATCTCGCGGTCACCACTACGGTGAACCGGCTACCCAACGAGGCGCTGCTGCAATTCGACCCGCCGCAGGCACGCGGCCTCATTGCGCAGGCCCGCGATCCGAACCGCCGCTGGTACGGCGTCTACGCGAATTACAACACGCCCGCCTACAACACCAACCTGGTCAAGCCATCGCAACTGCCGAAGAGTTACGAGGAATTCCTCGACCGCAAGGAGTGGGCCGGCAAGATCGCCCTCGACGACACCGACGACGAATGGCTGAGCGCGATCATCGTTTACTACGGCGACGAACGCGGCAAGAAGCTACTCACGGACATCGCGGCGGTGCTCAAGCCGGTGATGGTCGACGGCCACCTCGCGCTCGCACGTTCGGTCGGCGCGGGCGAATATTGGCTCGCGCTCAACAATTATGCGTCGCTGACCATCAACGTGCAGTTGTCGGGCGCGGCCATCGATTTCTGGGCGCTCGATCCGGTCGCGCTATTCTTCGGCTCGGTCGGCGTCAGTTCGCAGGCGCCGCATCCCAAGGCCGCCCTGCTGGGCGCGAACTTCATGCTCAGCCGCGAGGCCGGGCAGTTCCTGACCACGCGCGGCCGAATGCCGACCCGCCACGACGTGCCAGTCAATCCCACCTACGTGAGCGAGCGGTTGAAGGACAGAAAAATCATTGCCACTATCTTCGCTGGGGAGGAGCAGAGAAAATGGCAGGGGCTATTCAAGGACATCTTCAAACCGAAGTAGGTCCGCGCTTCAACCGATCGGACAAGCCTTTCGGGCGCACATCCAGGAGAATGTCATGAGGCTATGCCGGTACGACGACGATCGCTTGGGGGTGGTGCGCGGCAAGATGGTGCACGACGTCACTGAGGCGCAGACCCAGATCAGGGCGGCAGCGCCCTATGCGATGAAGGGCGATGCGGTGATCGCGGCTTTGCCGGCGTGGCGCTCGCGACTCGAGGAGATGGCGGCGAAGGCGCCGGGCAAGCCGGTTTCGCAGGTCAAGCTGCTGTCGCCCGTGGCGCGGCCCTCCAAGCTCGTGGCGGCGCCCACCAATTACAAGGCGCATATCGAAGAGATGGCGGCGCGCGCGGCGGCGCAGAACGTAAAGCCGTCGCCAGCCATCGGCACGGCCGGGCTTTTCCTGAAGGCGAACTCGTCGCTGGTCGGCCCGTCCGAGGGCGTGGCGATCCGCTTCCCCGAGCGCCGCAACGAGCACGAGGTCGAGCTTGCGATCATCTTTGGTAAGCAAGGCAGCGATATCCCGCGCGAGAAGGCGCTCGATTACGTGATCGGATACACCATCGGGCTCGACATGACCGCGCGCGGTCCCGAGGACCGGAGCTTTCGCAAATCGATCGACACCTATTCCGTGCTCGGACCATGGCTGGTGACCGCCGACGAGATTCCCGATCCGGACAATGTGCCGCTTGAGATTTCCGTCAACGGCGAGGTCAAGCAGAACAGCAATACCAATCAGTTGATCTACGACTGCCGCAAGCTGATCGAATGGGGCTCGACCTTCTACACCTTCTATCCCGGCGACGTGCTCTATACCGGAACGCCGGAAGGGGTCAGCCCGGTCAAGCCGGGCGACACCATGCTCGCGCGCGTCGACCCGATCGGCGAGATGACCGTGTCGGTGCGCGCCCACCGGGCGAGCGGCTAGACAGAGACGCAACGCGGTCGATTGGGTTTTGCCCGAGACCTGCTGGTCCCGACGCGAACTCGCTCCGCTCACGGACGATTGCACCCTGAACGAGGAGAGTGGCGATGCTTCAGGTCAAGCGAATTGGGCATGCGACGCTGACCACACCCGATCTCGAGCGCCAGCTCGACTATTACACGCGGGTCGTCGGCCTGAGCACCGTTGCCAAGGAGAAGAACCGCGCGATCCTGGCGACCAAACCGGGGCAAGAAGCGATCGTGCTCGAGCATGGCGAGCGGCCGGCCGGGGTGCGGCTCGCCTTTCAGGTCGCCCCTGGAAGCGATCTCGGCGATCTTTCGGCGCGGCTGTCGAAGACGGGGATCAAATCGGAGCGGCGGAGCAGCATCACACCCGGAATCGCGCAGGCGATCGTGTTCACCGATCCGAAGGGCACCAGCGTCGAAATCTTCTCCGACTACGCCTTCGCCAAGGATGACGACACCTATACCGGCGTCATGCCGCGCAAGCTCGGCCACGTCGCCTTTCATACGCCCGACGTCGCAGCGACGGTGAAGTTTTATTGCGACGTGCTCGGATTCAAAGTGTCGGACTGGCGCAGCGATTTCTTCGCCTTCCTGCGCTGCAGCCGCGACCACCACACGATCAATCTGCTGCAAGCCGACAACGCCAATATTCACCACCTCGCGTTCGAGCTGCGCGACGAAGCCGAGATCAACCGCGCCTGCGACTTCCTCGCGCGCAAGAACATCAAGTTGTTTTGGGGTCCGATCCGCCACCTCATCGGACACAACATCGCGATCTATCACAAGAACCCCGACGGCATCACGGTCGAGTTCTTCACCGATCTCGACCTGATGTACGACGAGGAGCTCGGCTATTTCGAGCCGCGGCCGTGGCACCAAGACCGCCCGCAACGGCCGAAGGTCTGGGGCAATGACACGCCGACGAATTATTGGGGACCGGGACACCCGCACGACATGCCGGGGCCGAAGAAGTGACGCGACGCCACGCGCGTTACTCGGTGGGCGTTCGCCACAGCCGATAGGATGCTGCGCGCGACGGGCTTTCGCAATCGCGGCATCGGCAACAGCTCACTTCGACCG
>VAZL01000013.1 GCA_005883445.1 Alphaproteobacteria bacterium
CGTTGTTGTCGGTTCCGTACGACATGAGGCCGCCCGCCGCCACGTTGTTCCGTAGCTGAAATGCCGTTGGCAACCGGTACTGCTGCGCAAGCTCGGCAATTTTGCCTGCGTACGCATCGTTGGAAGGATCGGCGAGCAGTAACACGCCGTTGACGCCCTCGATCTTGAGACGCGCGAATGCGCGCTCGTATTCTTCCAGCGTACCTGCATTGACCACTTGCGACTGCAAGCCTAGAGCGTGCACCGCTTGCTCCGTTCCATCCATTTGAGCGACCGCGCCTGGATTGGCGGGATTCACCACCACGCCGACGCTGCTCATGCCCGGAACCAACTGCGCAAACGTTCCCAGCAGCTTGGCGCTAAGATCGGGCGCGACGTTGCTGCTGCCCGTGGCGTTGCCGCCGGGGTGTGCAAGACTCGCCGCGAGTCCAGACCCGACCGGGTCTGAGATGCCCAGGAAGACGATTGGAATTGTCGAAGTCGCGCGTCGGGCAGCGAGAGCGGAGGGCGTCGCCCATTATTTGTTTCGCAGTTCAAGATAGCAGGCCTCACACCTCAGCGCTCAGAACGCATGCCGCACCAGCGAAACTACGAGAGAAATTAGCGGCAACAGCGCAAAACCAAGCACAAATGGCCAGAACAACAAGAATGACGAACGCATTGGGGTCCGGTGCATAGGCATACGAAATATTGCGGGGCTTGGGTTAGAGAAGGACGCGGCTGAGAGGATAAGTTCAACGCGAGGAAAATACGAGCCGGGCAAGAAAGAGCCCCGCGTGGGGGTGCGCGGGGCTCCGGGCGTCAAAAGGGGCTAGGGGGGTCTAGCCGGGCCATTTTGCGCCGCCTGTTACGACACTTTGATGAACCAGCTACGTCATCCAAAACGGTCCGCGGCGTCTGGTTTTTCCGCCGCGCGGGAAGACTGTTAAAAACCAATTGCGAGCACGATTATGCTGTGCTCCCGAGTCCTCAGCGTCGCCAAGGTCATCGAAGTCGGCGAACTCAGTCTCGAAAGCCTCCGTTTCGAGCATTGTGTTTTCGTGAAGGCTCACCGCTCCCTCCCGTGCACTCTCACAGTCTCACGGTCCAGTAAGGTACAAGGTAGCGGGATATATATATGTTTTGATACTCCGCTACGAGAAACATTTTTTGGACGCTACCAGAAAAATTTTTTGAACGCCCCAAACCGAAAGGGACGCGGGCTATGCGCCGAGGTACAAGTAGGAAAATGCCGAGGAAAAGTACGGGCCTAACCGATCGGCTTACGCTGCCGATGAGGCCCGATTTGCTGCGTGAGATAGACCAGGTCCGCGGAGACGTGCCGCGCGTGGCCTGGATTCGGCGCGAGCTTGCGTTAGCTGTCACGCGTCACCGGCCGAGGCCACGGAAGCGCGACGGAAAGCCGAAATGATCCACCCGCTCGTTGCGTGGCGCTTCCGCGCCAGAACTAGCATCCGCCATACCCGTCGTGCCTACCGCAGGGGCTGATGAATTCCCCGAGTTCCGACAAACCCGACACGGGGGTTACTGCGATCTTGGGGCTGCTGCGTCGTCACCGCTCAATCCTGCGAAGAGGCTTAGTACGCCTCGCTCGAACTCAACCGGGTCGGCGGCCTGACGTCTGCGCACCTGCGGGCAATAAGGTCAGGGCGCAAACGACGGCTATGAAGAATAAGCGCAGCATCTCATCCTGTCCGAGCCGATCCGATGCTCGCACATTTAGGCGCGGGCTCGGCTCGATCCCCGTCTCTGGAATCGAAAAATGTGCAGCCATCGGCACGGGCACAATTTGCTCCTAACCAGTGTCGCTGCGTTGCTGATGGCAACCTCGGCTGCACACGCGCGCCCTGAATTATCGAAGACAGAGTCATGGAAGCTCACACTGGGGACTTGGTGTGTGGGTGACCACCCTAACGATAACGAAGCATACGTTGGAATTGCTAGGGATCAATGTGGTGAGAATGAAGCAACACTAGTCATCGGGGAAAATGGATACACGTGGCAACGTGAGGAGGGGTTAAGCTGTCGATACTCATCCGGCAAGGCTCGTTTTGACAACACTATTGCTGCATCAACCAAAACAGTTGGCGTGTGGGTTTTCCACATTGTTGCGGGTTGTATAAGGAAAGCCTCCGAGGGTGCAGTTAGGACATATACCCATAGCTTCGACATGTACGTTTCTAAGGGAACTTTGTGGATCGAAAACTTGCGTTCGGATAAAAAGCCATGAAAAACCGAACACGAGCCACCGCCGGTTAATCCGAAGATCGAGTTCTCTGAACCAGCCGCCACCAATGGGTTCATCCCAGCACAATCGTGCACCATGTTGTCAAAGTGCGCCGAGCAATTGGCAGCCTCTTAATGAGCGCTTACCAACTAAGGCTGAAAATAGAGAGGCGCAGCACGATCTTCTGCCGCCGTCGCGCTAACGCCAGAAGAACACCGCTCGCAAAGATTAGGCCCGGCAGGCGCGCGCCGACTATGGGAGCGGGGATAAGTTGGACCGCTCGATTTGAATTCAGGACGGTTGCCGCGAATATCTCGGAACTCTTTGGGCCCTTTGACAAGCCTCCGCTTGCGGCGTTGCCGCTCTTCATCGGTTGCTGATATGTCACTCAAACGGCGCGGGGCGTGATCTCAAAAAACTCTAGCAGACAGACCTTCGTCCAAAAATTGAGTCATGACAAACGAATACAACCAACGATACTCCAATCGTCGAGACGATTTTTGCTCAATAGCTTTAGCGAGCGGTCAGCCATGGCGCCCCCCTATACCGTTGCCACGAAGAAGGTCCCGAACCCCGTCGACAAGCACGTCGGCAGCCGCGTTCGCATGCGCCGCCAGATGCTTGCGATGAGCCAGGAAAAGCTGGGTGCCGCACTCGGCCTCACCTTCCAGCAGGTGCAGAAATACGAGAAAGGCGCCACCCGCATCTCGGCGAGCCGGTTGCAGCAAATCTCTCATATCCTGCAGACGCCAGTAGAGTTCTTCTTCGAGGGAGCGCCGAACGCTTCAGCGCCACACGGCTCCAATAAAAGCGAGCTATGGATGGCCCAGATTGATGACTTCGTCTCCGATCCAGACGGTTTAAGGCTGATCGGAGCGTTCCTGCGAATTGATAATGCGGCCCTGCGGCGCAGGATCGTGATGCTCGTGCAAGAAATTGCCGGTGACGACGGCAACGGGGGAAGCACAACGACGAAGGTCAAGTCCAGGGAGTAGTCGATGGGCGCTGATACCCGGGCACGCCCGAGCTGAGCACGGGGGTGGTAGCGGCGTTCCGCAAAGGTTTGGGCGAAACCGGCTTCGTCGAACGCCGCAACGTGATGGTCGAATTCCGCTTCGCGTACAACGATAACACCCGGGTGACGGAGCTGCTGGCGGACCTGGTTAGTCGGCGAGTGGCTGTGATCGTGACACCAGGAAGCACGTCAACGGCGCTCGCGGCCAAGGCCGCGACCATGTCGATCCCCGTTGTCTTTAGCGTTGGAACGGATTCCAGTGGAGATCGGGCTCGTCACCAGTTTGAGCCGTCCGGGTGGTAATGTGACCGGGATCACCTCGCTTAACTCGGAGCTCGCCGCCAAAGCCACGAACGTCGGCGCGCAGGGACAGGGAGAAGCGTCAGCGCGCTCTGGAAGTGTTGAACAGACTGCCACCGCAGTAGCGCAGGCGCGGCGCGGGCTGACAGCGAGAGCGGGAGTGCAAAAGAGGTAAGTCGCTAGCGGCGGCCGCCGCGAGAACCCGATGGTGGTGCGGGACTCCCTCCTCCGGGGGGACGCACGATTGTAGGCCCAACAGATGATCCACTTTGCGAAGACCCGGTTGACGAGACACCTGAACGCCCCGTTGATTGCAGTTGGAACGTCGGTTGCGGTTGGAACGTTCCGCTTGAGGAACAACCTCTCACGCAGGCAGCACGAGCGCGTTGGTCAGCAATTTTACGACAGCCGCATGCGTCCTGTGCATGCGCCTCAATGATCGACATTAGCAAGAACAACTGCGCAGTTGCGACGACAACAGTCGAACGGGACACGCTTAGCACCCCTTTCGATAGTTAACAGAAAAAGATTACTGCCCGGGATAATTTGAAACAATCAAAGATGGTTTCGAACGTCAGGTTTTTGCAATGAGGGTTAACTCAACAAGTTAGTCCCCCGAGCAAGCCGTATTGCGAGGCCGTCCCGACCAGTTACTGCCAAGGCTTGCGCGGCCAGATCACACGGACAAAACGGGGGCTCAGCGGAGAGGCCCAGCAGTCCGGGCTCACGGATGCGCCGCGTATTAGCCTATGTTATTATAGATGTTACATGTTGGACAACGGTCATGAACGCCATGTGGCGGTTCCTGCGTGGCAAGCGCAATCAGCAGGTCCTGGGGTGGCACGGAGGCGGGCTGGTCGTTGCAGCAACGGGACTTTGGGCCGCCTTTGTCTATTTCTTCCCTCCTGGGAAATCTCCAGAAGCAACATCGCAAGAGCCGACGCCTCCCAGCGTCCAGGCAAACTGTGGCGGCATCGCCGTTGGCCACGACGTGATCGGCTCGACCATTACGGCATGGTACTATGACCAATTCGGATTGCGCGCCGAAAACGAAGTGAGGCGCTATGAAGCCGCATCTGTGCCTCGTTGCAGCAGCGTTGGGCATGTATTTCTTCGCGTTGAATACGACCGCCCATGCCCAACAAGTCAAAGCCGAGACAGGTGGGATCGCAATCGGTCGTGACGTCATTCAATCAACTGTCGTCATCGGCATCGCACAAGAGAAAGTGGACGAGCTTGTTCGCGATGCGAAGCGCCCTCTTGAGGAGCTGACCACTCAACAACGGGAGAACATCGCTCTACTCAAGGAAAAACTTGACCTCAACGAACGCCAGGTGCGCGCCGCGCTGGCTATTCTTGGCGAAAACGACATTCCCCCGGAGCGGTTGGCGGCCAAGCTCGTTGAAATCGCTGAGCGCTTTAAAGTCCTTCAGGAAACGGCATCAGCTCAGTCCGGCGACGACCCCAAAATCGTTGCCCTGAAAACTGACGCGCAGGGAGCCATCGAAGTAGGTGAACTGGCCAAGGCGGATGCTCTGCTCGCGGATGTGGAGACGGAGCAGAGGCAGGCTCTCGACCGCCTCGCTGCCAATGCGGCCGAAACGTCAGCCCGACGCGGGGAGATTTCGCTCGCTCGATTGCGTTATAGCGAAGCCGCCAAGCATTTCGCCAAGGCGGCTGGCGTGTTTCCTCCGAACGGCGCTTACGAGGACAAGCGAATTAGCTACCTCCAACAAGAGGCGAGCGCCCTCTTCCAGCAGGGAGCCGAATTTGGTGACAACGGTGCCTTGCTCTCGTCCATTGAGCGATACAAGCGGTTAGTCGACTTGGCACCTCGCGAGCGCGTGCCGCTCGAGTGGGCCCGCATTCAGGACGGACTGGGCATTGCGCTTACTATTTTCGGCAGGCGCGAGAGCGGGACGGCAATCCTCGAAGAGGCCGTTGTCACCTTCCGCGAGGCGTTGAAGGAAAGAACCCGCGAGCGGGTGCCGCTCGATTGGGCGATGACCCAGACTAATCTGGGCGCTGCCCTATTCCGGCTCGGCGAGCGCGAGAGCGCGACGGCAAAGCTCGAAGAGGCAATCGCCGCCTATCGCCAGGCACTGAAGGAGCGGACCCGTGAGCGCGCGCCGCTGGAATGGGCCACAACCCAACGTAATCTAGGCAACGCGCTATTCCGCCTTGGAGAGCGTGAGAGCGGGACGGCGACGTTCGAAGAGGCAGTTGCTGCCTATCGGGCTGCCCTGAAGGAATGGACGCGTGAACTTGCCCCGCTCCAATGGGCTCTGACCAATAACGATCTTGGCGTTGCGCTATTCAGTCTCGGGTGGCGTGAGGGCGATAGAGCGAAGTTCGAAGATGCGGTTACGGTCTATCGCGAGGCGCTGAAGGAGCAAACCCGGGAGCGGGTACCGCTCGCCTGGGCTCAGACGCAGAACAATCTGGGGCTCGCCCTCTGGCGCCTTGGGGAGCGCGAGGGTAGAACGGCAAGGCTGGAAGAGGCAGTCGTTGCTTATCGCGAGGCGCTAAAGGAGCGGACCCGCGAGCGCGTGCCACTCGACTGGGCGCAGACCCAGAGCAATCTGGGCAATGCTCTTTCCAGTCTCGGAGAGCATGAGAGTGGGACGGTGAAGCTGGAAGAGGCAGTTGCTGCCTATCGCGATGCCCTGAAGGAATGGACCCGCGAGCGAGTGCCACTCGACTGGGCCCAGACCCAGAGCAATTTGGGAGCTGCCCTTTGGCGGCTCGGGGAGCGCGAGAGCGGAACGGCAAAGCTGGAAGAGGCGATCGTTGCCTATCGTGAGGCGTTAAAGGAAAGAACGCGCGGGCGCACTCCGCGCGAGTGGGCCGTGACCCAGAACAATCTGGGCATTGCACTCTTCAGGCTCGGAGAGCGCGGGAGCGGAACCGGGGAACTGGAAGAGGCCATCGCTGCTTATCGCGAAGCACTGAAGGAACACACCCCCGAGCGGTACCCGCTCGATTGGGCGGGAACTCTTGGCAACGAGGGCCTCGCCTTGATGCTGCTCTCCGAGCGGCGGCAGGATGCCCCCATGGCGGTAACTGCGCTCAGCCAGATCAATAAGGCGGTCGAAACAATGCGCAACGGCGGCGATGCGCCAAGTGCAGCGTTTTACGAACAACAAGTCCTCAGGGCACGCGCCATTGTCGAGCGTCTGCGCAGACAGTGAGAACCCGCCATGAAGCGGCATCTGTGCTTCATTGCAGCATTGGGCATGTGCTTGCTCGGGTTAAATGCGAGTGCCGATGCTTAGGTCCCCTCGCCGTCGTCTGCGCTTCACGCGTCGTGGTGATCCCGATGGCTGCCAGGAACGTCGTGCGTCACCGGCAATTCTGTGTGAGCTACTTCACGCTTAAGAGAGAATTTCAGATGTCTTACGATAATCTAATGGGCTAATGACAGTGCGGGGTATTCCGGCCGCGTTATGGACCGGCTGGACCGCGAACTTGGGCGCGACCTCGTGTTCATGGACGTTGATGCCATCCCCCTTGGCACGAATTTCTCGAAAGTCTTGCACCAGGAGGTCGCCAAATGCGGCGTGCTGCTCGCGGTGATTGGACCAAACTGGCTCGATGCGCGTGATGAGCATGGAAACCGTCGCTTGGATAACCCGAACGACTTCGTGCGCATTGAGATCGCGGCGGCGCTTCAACGCAGCATCCCCGTGATCCCACTCTTGCTCGACGGCGCAAGAATACCAAAGGCCGACGAGTTACCCGAAGACCTTAAAGAACTCGCGTTACGCAACGGGATGGAAATTCGTCATGCCTCGTTTCAGGATGATATGAACAGATTGATCCGTGGGCTCAAAGAGGATGGTGTTTACCTCGCCGGAGGCGATACATCTGAGTTTCCCACCAAGACCCACGCTGCCCAAAGCGATGTCAAAGGCACAGATAGCTTGTGGGGGTTCCTGCGTGACAAGAGCAATCAGCAGGTTCTCGGTTGGCTTGGGGGTGGACTGGTCGTTGTGGCGACGGGACTTTGGGTGGTTTTTGTCTATTTCTTCCCTGCTGGGAAATCTCCAGAAGCGAAATCCCCAGAGCCGACGCCTCCCAGCGTGCAGGCAAACTGTGGTGGCATTGCCATTGGCGGCGGTGTGAGTGGCTCGACCATCACAGCGGGCACCACGACCAATTCGGATTGCCCGCCGAAACCGAAATGAGACGGCTCGTCATGAAGAGGCACCTGTCCTTCGTCGCAGCATTGGGCGTGTGCTTCTTCGCGCCGATTACGGCTACCTATGCTCAGCAGATCAGGGCAGAGACCGGTGGCATCGCTATCGGCGGCAGTGTCGCGGGCTCGACTATCAACATCGGCGTTCCACCGGAACAACTCGCTGCACTCGTCCGACAGGCTACGGACCTTTCAGAAACGCAGAAGAAGGTAATTGCAAAGCTCGAAGACGAACTCGACCTTAATCATCGCCAAATCCGTGCCGCGCTAGGTATTCTTGGCGAGAACGACATTCCCCCAGAGCGACTGGCGGCCAAACTTGTCGAAATCGCAGAGCG